>JADHVS010000087.1 GCA_016783865.1 Bacteroidales bacterium | reverse complement strand
ATGGGGTGATGTCAATAGTACCGTCGATGCCTGCTTTGCAGGTGACATCCGTGATGGCTTTGTTTATTACTCGAGCTGTTGGCTCAGTTACAGCAAAGGTACTATCTAAGGTACAACCGTTGGCATCGGTCAGGGTGACTGTGTAATTACCAGTGGTCAGCGTACCAACATCTTCTGTGATCGGACCGTGACTCCAGCTGAAGGTATAGCCCAGTGTGCCGCCTGATGGGGTGATGTCGATGGCACCGTCGTTGCCTGCGTTACAAGTGACATTAGTAATGGCTTTGTTGATAACCAGAGCTGTTGGTTCGGTTACGGTAAAGGTGCTGTCAAGGGTACAACCGTTTCCATCTGTGAGTGTGACTATGTAGGAGCCAGCAGTCAGCGTATTTACATCCTCTGTCGTTGGTCCATGGCTCCAGCTGAAGATGTAGCCCGGTGTGCCGCCTGATGGAGTGATATCAATGGCTCCGTTGTTGCCACCAATACAACTCACATTGGTTATCACACGGTTAATCGTAATCGCCAATGGCTCATCTATAAGATACGCTCCGTCAAGGACCACAAAACAACCAGGAGCAGCCTGATCCTGTATCCTGATATCATAAGAACCCCCATTGAGTCCAGTAAAGTCTGTGGATGCCTGCCATGCTCCACCACCATTTATAGAATATTCGTAAACTCCGCTTCCACCAGAAGGGGCTGATAGGGTTATTGTCCCGTCTGATACACCATTGCAGGTAACATCGGTTGAATTTATAGTAGCCGTCAATGCTGCAGGCTCAGTAATATCTATGGTACTATCCAGTGTACAAGCATTGTTATCTGTCAGGGTAATGGTATAACTGCCAGCTGTGAGCCCACTGACATCTTCCGTGGCAGGACCATGGCTCCATGAAAAAGTATAAGGAGCAGTTCCTCCGGTCGGGGTAATATCTATCGAGCCTGTACTCCCTCCATTACAATTAACGTTTGTCTCTGAATGAGGTATGCTTAAAGTAAATGGTTCGGTAACTGTCCAGGTACTATCAATGGTACATCCATCGTAATCTGTTGCGGTCACAGTATAACTGCCTGCAGCTAAACCACTTACATCTTCAGTCACCGGTCCGTGTCCCCAGACATATGTATAAGGAGCTGTCCCGCCATTCACCGTAATATCAATTGCCCCGTCACTGTAACCATTACAACTAACATTTGTAATGGTCTTGTCAAGACTTATCCCGGTGCATTCCACATGTCCAATCCCGAATACTGTTCCCGTATCTGAAATACCATATGTAAGGTTGTTTCGATATAAGTCAGGGTCGCTTGCTGCAGCATGCGTTCCATCCAGGACCCAATTACCACCAATTGTATCCCTGATAACACGCGTTCCGGGAATAATGGAATAACTGGAAAAATCAGTTGCTGTTAGCTGAATATTAAAGTCAGTGGTTGTGAGTCCATTTGTCGTAGCAGCATTCCAATAGCCCTCTGAATAGGTATCAATCACATTCACAGTTCCCTCGCTGATCGGCAGTCCGGCTGATCCGGGATCCGCCGACACAAACTCAAAAAGTAAAGAACCTGTGCCCAAAGCGTTATATGTAATAGAAGCCGGACGATAAATGGAGGATGTGCCAATCGGATAGAGATAACCAACTCCGGTAGAAGCAGCCCACCTTTCCAGTTTACCAGCAACAATTCCGGAAGTATAGGATAAAGATCCCGGGATTCCGGCCCCTGTCCCGATAGTCAACGTATTGGCCAGGGGATAAATATTGCCCCCGGCCATGGCTAAGGTATTGGATACACTAATATTATTATTCAGGTAAAGGCCAGAGCTATTTGTATAACTCAGATCGTAAAATATTTCAACACCGGTAATATTCTGGTCAGCCGAACCGTCAAATACGACCAGGCCTGATTGCTCGTTAAAGGTCCCCCCGCTGTTGATCCAGTCACCGGCAAGATTTATTGAATAGAATGAAGTGGTTACATCAAGTACTGCTGATCCATTAAGGGTCAACTCACCATTTACATCTAAATTTGATGTCAGAGACTTTATCCCTCCTCCACTGGTTGTCAGATTATAATAATTGCCTGATACCGGGCTTTTAATTGATTGGTTGCCAGTTCCATTATAATTAACAGTATTTCCCGAAGAGGAGGCATTTAAGATCCCTGTTGCCAGCAAAGCTGCACCAATTCTCAGGGTAGAGTTTGATTTATTTGTCCATTCACTTACTGCATCCGCTCCAACAACATTATCTGCAACCGTAACTGAACCATAGTTTGTAATTTCAATTCCCTCATCAATTTCAATATTTCCCGCAGAAATATTTATTACTGCAGTGGAAAGAAAATCTATATTCGCAGAAAGGGCAATACCTCTTTGAAGTGTTCCCGTGCCGTTAATACCAGATCCGAATCCATCCATGACCAGACCTTTGTTTCCTCCCAGATACGTTCCATTGTGGTCAAAGTCCCCATGAATGGTCATTATCCTGTCGTTGGGATCTAAAACTCCTCCGGCCTCAATAATAAAATTGTTTACCTCTGTCCCGGAACCACCGGCAATTAAAGTTACGGTATGTCCATTATTGATCCGGACATTCTCGGTTGGAAGAGGTTCACAATTACAATCCCAGGTGGTGGGATCGTCCCAATCCCCGCTAACTATACTCTCAATGACCACATATTTATTTACGCTTATCTCGGTTGCCGGGGCCGAAGCACAGATACCCTTATCGGCCTCAACACTGACGATCCCTGTTCCATTATTACCCCAATCTACTGTAATGCTGTCCGTGTCGTCCCCCGATGCCTGGATTCCTCCGGTAATCGTCCAGGTATAATTATATCCAGTTATACCTGTCACAGAATATGGTTCACCAGAGGTCAGTTCCGCAACAGCTTTTCTGCCACTTATAGCAGATGGCTGTATGGAATGGATCGTAACCGGATGATCAACAGGTGCCCCCTTTGTGCATGCATTGGATTCAAAGACACGAATATTTGCATTAGCCATCCCTACTATATCCCAATCAACTGTGATACTATTTGTACTATCACCAGTAGCCTGGGTACCACCTGTTATAATCCACGTATATGTATTTGGGGAATTATCTGTGACTTCATAAGACACATCAGTCGTACCTGTACAAACTTCATCTGACCCAATAATAGCCGAAGTGACCGGCCGGGAACAATTGGTTGTATCCCCAAAAGCAAATTCTGCCGGCAGGGTAAAAAGTCCGGATCTCCGTGCCGTATTACCGACCGGGCTTTGATGGGTACCTTCATCCACCCTCCAGTCACTTCCCGAATCATTGCGCATAAGGACCCGCGTCGCATCAGTAATAGAAAATGCAGAAAAACCTGTCCCGTCCAAAGATAAATCATAAGTACCTGTAACACCCAGATCAAATCCGTTACCTGCAACCAGGCTCCAATAGCCATCCACAAATGAATTAAAAACTGAACCCGGATCATCATATAAAGGAAGTCCACTTATGCCAGGATCAGAATCACGGAATTCAGCTATCAAAGTGCCCCCGAGTGCTAAGTCGTTTAAAGTAATATTGACCGGTTGATAAGTCTGCTTACCAACCGGAAAATGGAAAGCAGAAATTGAAATTATCCATCTTTTAAAAGATCCGCAAATAAATCCGCTGGCATGGCTTAGGGTCCCGGGATTCCCTGCTCCGGTCCCAAGCGTGATCACTCTGCTACCTGTTTCAATAATCCCGGACGTCAGGGTCAGGGCATTTGAAACGGTAACATCATTTTCCAGGATAAGGCTACCTGAAAATTTATTAACTACCAGGTCATAAAATAATTCCCCATCCGAATTGGAAATGGACTGATCGCTGGTTCCGGTAAACGAAACTGTTCCTGTCCCTTCAGTAAAATCAGCATTATTTAACCAGTTGCCTTTTATTGTAAGGTTATTATTATTACAATCAAAAATACCGAAACTGATAGTGAGGTTATTTTCAATTATAATATCTGATGAGATGGTTTTTACTCCAAGTCCGGAGGTTGTAAGATTATAATAAGTACCTGAAGATGGAGTTGTTATCGCCTGGTCGGCCTGTTGATTATATTTAACTGTATTCCCGGATGATGATGCATTTAGAATTCCCGTGCTCATAAAAATACCTTTCACTTCTGCGAATGATCCTGCATCATTTGTCCAGACAGAAGTTGTAGCATTTGATCCATCTATATTTCCGGAAACAGATATAAATCCTTTATTAGTAATAGTAACACCATCACCTACATTAATATGTCCAAAGATCTTTAATTGCGCAGAAGGAATGATGACGGCATTCTCACTAAAAATAAAATATCTTGTGTCCTTACTGACAGAAATAGTACCACTGCCTCCGAGTGAATCTCCATCAAAATTTAAGTCCTGAGCTGCACCTTCAAAACTGGTATACGTACCGTTCACAATGAATGTCCCGCTAACATTCATTTCTTTATTATCTGCATTCAGGACACCTCCTGAATGGATGGTCAGATTGGTAATGTATGTACCCTCACCTCCAGCTCTCAAACGAACTGAATGTCCATCCTGGATAACAACATGATCAGATGGACCTGGCAATCCGCCACCCCATGTAGCTGGCTCGTCCCAATCCCCTGTCTGCTGAGAATAATAGGTTGTCTGGGCCATTGTGAATAAATGGCCAGACAGGAAAATAAGGAAAGTTATAAGTCTGAAAAGACTCTTATATCTTTTTGGTTCAATCAATGTGGTTGTCACGCTTATCGTTCTCTTAGGTATAAAATCTTTTAGTGTTTGATTTCAGAGATTTATATTCCCTCTAATCCAAGACTCGCTAAATGTTTCAGTAGTTGCACAGCTATTATTTTCACTTAATTGTAATTATGAAGCAACCTGATCCATCTCATTTCATAACAACTCAACATAACAAATTGATATAACCTGTATAACAATCTAATTAACAAATCATTAAAAACAAAAAATATACGTAAAATAATTCTGAATATATGAGAATACTATGATAAAGTTACCAACATCAATGATACTGCAAATATCCCATTCAAATACAGGCAAGTAATTAGTGATAAAAACCAGTCTATTTATAGCTAATAATCATACATCCGTCAAAAAAAATGCCCTCATTCCTAAAGGCACTTTCAATTGCAATATTTTTCAGATTCCTATAACGATTTAATTTCCGCAACCAGCTTCTGAAGTGAGTCCTTTGCACTGCCAAAATATATCCTGGTATTATCGGTATAAAACAGGAAGTTCTCAATGGCCGCATAACCCTTGCCCATTCCACGTTTCATGACTATCACATTCCTGGCCTCATGCACATTAATAATAGGCATACCGAAGATCGGGCTGGAGGGGTCATCCATCTCTACCAGTTGCTCGTGGGGACTTCCGCTTCGGCCAGCAATACGTTCATATGACCAGGCATACGTCCCGCCACCGGGTGGATAGCGAACTTAACTTCCACTCCCTTCTCTTCAAGCAGCTTTGCCATATCATTGCATACATGCTGCGCCTGGGCGACGGCAAGCCCGTATCCAGGGACAATGACAACTTTTCGTGAATAACTCAGCAATACTGATAAATCACTTACGGAGATCTCCTTAACCAACCCCTTTCCCCTGTCTGCACCGGCATCCACGTATTCTTCGTTACTGGCGCATGAAGAATTACCGGCATCGGATTCGATTAAAATGGTCAGGTTCTTTTTTACCAGGTTGGATATATGAAGTCAGTAGTCAGTAGTCAGTAGTCAGTAGGGGTGTGGGATTGGGGTGGAGTGTTTGCCTGCTAAATTTGTGCTGGTTTTTTTTAGAAGAAGTCAGAATCCAGAAGTCAGAAGCGCCTTAATTGGAAACACATGCTCAACTCCCCACCCTCACTCCCTTGGCTCACCGTTCACTGATCACCGTTCACCGTTCACCGTTCACCGATGATATTGTTTTAGAATGGTTATAAATACCAGACAGATATAGCCTATTTGCTGATATCTGTCCTGTTTTTTTTCTACTTTTAGCCGGGCATTTTATTTTACTATCGATTCTCAATTTCAATTCTCTGACATGGCTGATTCCATTCAATCGATCGTTGAGAATTTTGCGGCAAGAGATAAAAGCAACCTGATCAAGATCCTTCAGGAGGTTCAACGCTCTGAAGGATATATCACCCCCGAAGCAGTCAATAAAATATCCAGCCATCTATGGATCTCCCGAAGCCAGGTCTTTGGAGTGGCATCCTTTTATGCCCAGTTCAAGTTTAATCCACCCGGAAGGCATTCCATTAAAATTTGTCTTGGTACCGCCTGTCATGTTCAGGGAGGTGATTTCCTTCTGAATGCCCTGAAATCTGAGATCGGTATATCGACGAATGAAACAACTGAAGATGGAAGATTTGACCTCGAACGGGTTGCCTGCCTGGGATGCTGTGCCCTGGCTCCGGTAGTTATGATCGACGAGACTATTTACAGCAACATGTCGGTCATTAAATTGAAGGAAATATTGAATAAATATGAATGATTTCCTAACACTTCAGAAACAATCTTTGGATGAGTGGCAGGAACTTCAAAACTCTCCTGTACCCGTAATATATATTGGCATGGGAAGTTGCGGGATCGCATCAGGAGCCGGAGAAGTATGGGAAAAAACCAACCAGATCCTCAGCCGGGAGAAGCTGAAGGCAAAACTATTAAAAGTAGGCTGTATTGGTCCATGTTACCTGGAACCATTGGTGGATATTCAAAAACCAGGATCTTCACGTCACAGTTTTAATAACGTTAATGCTGAGCGGTTATCAAAGCTGATTCCGGATTATTTCCTGAATGGCGGATCATCCTTCAAACCGATTGGGCACCTTGGAGAGTGCAGAGAGCCTGAGGATGGCGTAAAATCGCTCTGGGAACAGCCCATGCTTAAAAAACAAAAACGGATCGTCTTAAGGAATTGCGGGATTATTGATCCGGAAAACATCAGACATTATACGGCCAGGGGAGGATTTGCCGGTATGCTGAAAGCATTTGATATGGGTGCTGAAGGAGTTATTGAAGAGATTAAAATTGCAGGTATCCGAGGCAGGGGTGGGGCCGGTTTCCCTACCTGGAAAAAATGGCAGTTATGCCATGATTCAAAAGGAAGCATAAAATACCTGATTTGTAATGCCGACGAAGGTGATCCGGGAGCTTTTATGAATCGCTCCCTGATGGAAGGCGATCCCTTCTCACTCCTGGAAGGCATGATCATAGCAGCTTATGCCATCGGGGCGCTACAGGCCTATATATATATTCGTGCCGAATACCCACTGGCTATTAAACGCCTTAAGATAGCCCTGGATCAACTTCATAAACATAACCTTCTGGGCAAGAATATTTTAAAGAGTGGATTCAGTCTTGATATCCAGATTAAGGAAGGAGCAGGAGCATTTGTTTGCGGCGAAGAAACAGCCCTGATTGCATCCATTGAAGGGTCCAGAGGGATGCCACGCAGCCGCCCACCCTACCCTGCCTCCTCCGGTCTGAACGGCTATCCGACCAATATCAACAACGTTGAAACCCTGGCCACCATTCCCACGATCCTGCGTGAAGGAGGAAAATCATACGCAGGCATTGGCTCACAGAACAGTAAAGGCACCAAGACTTTTGCCCTCGTTGGTAAAGTTCGCAGGACGGGACTTATAGAAGTTCCGATGGGCATAACCCTGAGAGAGATCATATATGATATCGGAGGAGGAACCCGGAAAGAGTTTAAAGCAGTACAGACGGGTGGACCATCGGGTGGTTGCCTGTCAAAAGATTACCTCGATCTGCCGGTCGATTATGAGTCCCTTTCAGGTGCCGGATCCATAATGGGTTCGGGTGGATTGATTGTGATGGATGAGGATACCTGCATGGTGGATGTGGCCAAATACTTCCTGAATTTTACCAGCAAGGAGAGCTGTGGCAAATGCACACCATGCCGGATTGGTACAAAGCAAATGGCAGAAATCCTTGAAAAAATTACCAGTGGAAATTCGGAACCTGATGATATTTCAATCCTTGAAGAAATTGCAAATACCGTTAAAAAAGGTTCTTTATGTGGTCTCGGACAAACTGCACCTAATCCGGTATTGACTACACTGAAGCTCTTCAAAGATGAGTATGATGAGCATGTTGGGAAAGACCGTTGTCCTGCCGCCGTATGTCGTGACCTGGTAGAATATCGTGTAATCAAGGATAAGTGTACCGGTTGTCAACGCTGTGTTGAAGTGTGTCCCACAAACGCTATAACCGGACCAAGAAGTGAACCCCATTTCCTGGATCTGGAGAAATGCATTAAGTGCAGGGCCTGCTATGAAATATGCCGCTTTGATGCCATTGCAGGTGATGCTATAGTCATCGAATAAACAAGAGTTAGTCATCCCGAATTAATTTCGGGATCTTATAAATATGAAGTTACAGATCCTGAAACAAGTTCAGGATGACATAAAGTGAGGTTTAATGCCCGGAAGTGATAACATAAACGGATCAGCAAGGATTGACGGAAAAACCATAAAAATCCGTCCCGGACTTACTGTGCTTGATGCTGCAAGACAGGCAGACATTTATATCCCTACACTCTGTTACCTCGAGAACTTAACTCCGTATGGCGGATGCCGGCTGTGCATTGTGGAAATTAAAAACATGAAGGGATTTCCAACAGCTTGCACCACACCCATTGAGCCTGGAATGGAAATCCGGACGAAAACCCGGGAATTACAAAAACTCAGAAGTGAAATCCTGGAATTCACCCTCTCTGAACACCCGTATACCTGCCTGGTGTGCAAAGATAAAATGGAGTGTACAGAATTTATGCGTACCACAAGAAAAGTCGGCACCATTACAGGATGTAATTTTTGCACCAGCAATGGCGACTGTGAACTGCAGGATTTAGTTGAATATCTTGATTTGAAAGATATCAAATATCCTATTTCTTACAGAGGGCTCCCTCCCGAAAAAAATAATCCGTTTTATGATCTGGATTATAACCTGTGTATACTGTGTGGCCGCTGTGTAAGAATATGTAACGAAGAGAGAAACAGCAATGTCCTGGCCTTTGTCGAAAGAGGCAACACTACTATTGTCGGAACTGCATTCAATGAATCACAAAAAGATGCCGGTTGTGAATTCTGTGGTGCCTGTGTGGATGTATGCCCTACCGGCTCAATCTCTGAGAAATTGGGAAAATGGACAGGATTACCGGATAAATCAGTCGAAACATCCTGTGTATTGTGCTCAGTTGGTTGTTCAATGAATGTAAATGCAAGAAACAATGCAGTTATAAATGTCGGCCCCAAACCCGGTAAACGCATCAATCCTCCCCAATTATGCCTCAGGGGAAAATTTATACCACCGGATATCAGCAACCATCCTTCCAGGATCACGGCACCCCTGATTAAAAGAAAGAATAAATGGATCGAGGTCAGCTGGAACGAGGCCATCGAATATACAGCAAGTAACCTGGAACGCTACAGAGGAAACCAATTTGGATTATTGGGTTCCGGTCAGGATACGATCGAAGATAATTATTCCCTGCAGAAATTTTCCCGGAAAGTAATGAGATCAAATAATATTGATCTGTATTCCTCATACCCGGATAAGCAAATTCTTAATACGATCTACCAGCATTATTCACAACATGCACCCCCATCCATTAATGATATTGAAAAGTCCGACACACTCTTTGTTATAGGCTCAGATGCTTCCATTTCACACCCACTCGCCGAGCATAAAATAAGGAGGGCATTCATAAACGGGAAGAATATTATTTACGCAAATAATCTGTCTACAAGGACATCTACTTTTGTAACTCATGAGGTGCATTATTCGCCCGGGGAAGAGGTTAATTTTCTCTATGCAATAGTAGCAGGTCTGGTTATGAAAATGAATTCCAGATTATCTGAAAGCATCACGAAACAGTTTAAAAATGCTGATATTCAGAAAGCCCTGAAGCTCTCCGCCATTTCACATTCCGAGTCTGAAAAGATCATCAGTGCACTCGAAAAATCAAAAAATCTATTGATTATTGCAAGTGACGAACTGTTACGAAATTCATGGGCAATGGATTCTGTCAACAGCCTGTTGAACCTCAGTTACCTCAAAAGCACAGAATCAAGATGTAATATCATGTTTCTGGGTTATGAAGGAAGCCTGACCGGAGGAACACTTTCAGGCATGCATCCAGATTATTTACCTGGATTTCAACCTCTTGCTGAAGAAAAGATCAGACAAAAATGGAATAAAAACTGGAATGCCAAAATCAGTTCAATTAAGGGATCATCCGGCAATGAGATGGTGAAACAAGTCAGGGAAGATGGTATCACTGCACTTTTTATCACAGGAAACATCCCACCCCATCCGAACCTGGGTAATCTGAAATTTCTTGTTCAGTGCAATATGTTCCGGACCGGACTAAGCGAATACGCCAATGTTTTCTTTCCCATTTCGAACTTTTTCGAGAATGAAGGACATATTTTAACCCTGGAAGGAAAACTTAAAAAAGTTAAAAGGGTAACCTCCACACCAGGGGGTGTCAGATCGATCACACGAATAATATCTGATCTTGCTTCGGCAATGCAGGAATACGGATTTGACAACTATAAACCGCAGGATTTGTTTAAGGAACTGTCATCATATACAGAAATCCCTTCCCCAAAAACTAAAACGACGAAACCTGAATTCCACTACCTGAAGGTCAGGATCCGGAAAGTCAATGCAGAATATCCAATAAAACTGATTATTGAACATAACCACTTTAAATACAGAGGTAACAGTCTGACCCACCTGGTGGATGATCTGAAACAAGTAGTGGATGAGAATGTGTTATACCTGTCCCCGATATTAATGAAAAGGCGAAAGTTAAAAGAAGGCGAACAGGTAAAAGTTCTGGCCGAAATGGGAGAATCAACATACACCATCAAAAATTTGCATGAATTACCTGATCAAACAGCCTTTCTGAGGCCAAATGGCATGGATTCGCTGAACTTAACACAGGAGGTCTATCTGAATAACAACATATTGCCGGTTCGTATAGAGAAAGTAAAAGATGTCTAAAATACTCGACATATCAGAAATAGCACCCAATGTCCATACCTGCACAGTCAGTGCAAAGGAAATAGCACAGAAGGTTCAACCCGGTCAATTCATCATCATTATCCCTGATGAGTACAGTGAAAGGACTCCCATCACGGTTGCCGACTGGGATTCGAAGAAAGGTACGATCACCTTCATATTCCTTCATATCGGCTCAAGCACGCAACGATTATCTGAGCTCAAACAAGGTGAAGAGATTTATTCACTGACAGGCCCCCTGGGTAAACCCTTCGAGATTGAAAAATTCGGAACAGTTGGTCTGGTTGGAGGATGCTATGGTATAGGAGGAATATATCCTGCTGCCAGGGCACTTAAGAAAAAAGGCAATAAAGTGATCTGTTATTCAGAAGCCAGAAGTAAGTTTTTGCTTTACTGGAATGATAAACTCGAAGAGGTATCGGATGAGGTCAGGTATGCAACAGCAGATGGCTCACTGGGATTTAAAGGACACTCCCATGACCAGCTGGAAAAAGACCTGAAAGCTGGAACAAAATATGATCAGCTGATAGCTGTTGGGTGTACCTTTATGATGTACCGGATTTCACAGGTTACAGAACCCTATCAGTTAAAGACTATTGTAAGCATGAATCCCATTATGATAGATGGTACCGGTATGTGCGGGGCCTGCCGGATCGAAGTAGATGGCACAACTAAATTTGCCTGTGTTGACGGACCCCACTTCGATGGTCATAAAATGAACTGGGAGTTAATTCTTGCAAGGAGAAAAGCATACATAGAGGAAGAAACAATTGCTCAGGAGAGACATAATTATGGCCAAAGTTAGTCCCATAAAAATCCCGATGCGCGAACAGCCTCCTGGTGAAAGGGTCAGGAATTATGATGAGGTGCCGTATGGTTACTCTCCGGAAGAGGCTATCCTGGAGGCAAAGCGCTGCCTGATGTGTAAAAAACCGAAGTGTATCGACGGGTGCCCGGTTGAAATTGATATCCCTGGCTTCATTCAGCACATATCAGATAAGAATTTTAAGGAGAGCATTACTCTCCTTAAGGAAAAAAATATTCTTCCCGCTATTTGTGGCAGGGTTTGCCCCCAGGAAGAACAATGTGAAAAAGAATGTATCCTGGGAATTAAAAACGAGCCGGTTGCCATTGGGAGATTAGAGCGTTTCGTTGCCGATTGGGAAGCCGAACAGGGTGAAACTGAGTTACCACCAAAACCAAAATCCACAGGGAAAAAAATTGTGATCGTCGGGGCCGGGCCGGCCGGTATAACTGCAGCTGCTGATCTGGTCAGGATGGGGCATAAAGTGGATATGTTTGAAGCACTTCACCAGCCCGGGGGCGTGCTGGTATATGGTATACCCGAATTCAGGCTGCCGAAGTCAATCGTTTTCAGGGAGATCAATTACCTTGAAAGGCTGGGTGTAAAGCTCTATATCAATCATGTGATTGGAATGATCAAAAGCATTGATGAGCTGCTTCAGGAGTATGATGCCATATTTCTTGGCACGGGAGCAGGACTGCCATGGTTTTTAAACGTCCCGGGTGAGAACCTGAACGGTATCTACTCTGCCAATGAGTACCTTACACGAGCCAACCTGATGAAAGCCTATTTGTTCCCCCAATATAAAACCCCCATTATAAAAGGAAGAAGGGTGGCCACTGTCGGAGGAGGCAACGTGGCCATGGATTGTGCACGCACGGCCCTGCGACTCGGAGCCGAGAAATCAATCATCGTTTACAGGAGATCCAGGGAGGAAATGCCTGCCCGGGAAGAAGAAATACATCATGCTGAGGAAGAAGGGGTCATATTCAAATTACTCTCAAATCCTGCTGCCTTTCACGGCGGGGAAAACAACTGGGTCAGGGAGGTTGAGTGCATCAGGATGAAACTGGGCGAACCCGATGAATCCGGCAGGCGAAGACCCGTGCCGATTGAGGATGCTAATTTCAGGATGCCGATCGATGTTGCGGTTATTGCTATTGGAAACAGCCCCAATCCATTAATCCCCAATACAACGCCGGGAATCGAAACAGGCAAATGGGGAAATATTGTAACGGATCCCGTAACCGGGAAAACCTCGATACCTGGTGTTTTCGCAGGAGGTGACGTGGCGACAGGCGCTGCCACTGTCATTCTGGCTATGGGGGCAGGCAAGATCGCAGCCAGGGGGATTCATGAATATGTTATGAATAAAAAATAGGTTTCCTACCACTCAAGGCTTCCTTCCAGCCGGATATCATTGAGGTCTTCCTTGCTCAGGCCATGCCACCTGCAACCTTTCTTTGAACAAATATGAAAATCTACCAGTCGCCTTGTTGCACTCACAAGAATCCTTGCAATCTCACTTCCACATTCTTCACATGTCAGATCCTCCATCATCAGGGTCCGATCACAATGAAAACATTTTATATCACCAATGAATTCATCCTCCGGGATCAGAATAGTGGATCTGGATGTAAAAATATTAAGGTAAGGACTCAACATTAAGAACCCGCTATCCTTTTCTCTATCTACTTTTAGCTTTATTGATCCTTGTTCGATCAGGGATTTTTTACAGTGGGGACAATATGACTGTAAAAATGTCCCTGTTTTCATGATCTCAATTTTTTGTTCCTCCTCTGTCTTCGGACCTTTTTCTTTTTTCGGGATAGACATGTCTTCGACATAAGGTCGTTCATGATATCCGGAATCTATGTATAATTTTTTGAGAGCAAATGAAAAGTCGACGAACTTTACGAAATGATTTTTGCAGCCTACGCGTGAACAGATGTTTACATTCCCGCCTACTTCCAGATCAAATGGTATCATTGAAGCACTACATATTTCGCACTCCACTTTGCTTTGCAGTTGTGAATTACAATAGGGACAAAACAGACTCATTGTTTTGTTATTCGGAATCTCAATATCAGACAAATAATTATAACTCTCCCAGACAGAGCTAAAATGGATTAATCCCTCATTATCACCACAACGTACTTTGATTTTGATACTGGGAACATTATCCACATAACGGTCATCATCCATTAAGGAATGGCCACAGACCGGACACTTCACTCTTAAGGAGACCAGGTTTAACATTTCGTCCATTTCCAGGTTTTTTGGTTTAGAGATAAAATTATGAATTAATGTCATGCATGTAAAGACCTAAAACATGTTATCCAGTAGGTAAAGATCCCTATCCGCTTGCCAGCGGACGGGATGACATGAGATTTAAAACAGCCGCTTTTCCTTAAATACGCATCTATTTTGCAAAATCCATGATCTCACCTATTGTTTTAAACTCCTTTATCAGTGAGATGATCTTTCTTACCTGTTCTTTGATATACCGGTCCATGGCCGAAGCTGCCTTTCTCCCGTCCCCCATGGCCAGAATGACAGTTGCGCCACCCCTGACAATATCGCCTCCTGCAAAAATATCAGGAATTGAAGTCTGCATGGTTTCTTTATCAACATTAATGGTACCCCAGGATGAAACATCTAATTCTCTCATACTCTGAGGGATAATTGGATTAGGTGAGACTCCGACACTGACCACAACCGTATCCACTTCAATATCATATTCAGAGCCTTCGATAGGGATGGGTCTCCTTCTTCCCGAGTCATCAGGCTCTCCCAATTCCATTTTCTGGATCCTCATTCTATTGACCCTTCCCTTCTCATCTGCAAAATACTCAACCGGATTATTCAGGTTCAGAAATTCAATTCCTTCCTCCTTTGCATGCTGAATTTCCTCAATCCTGGCTGGCATTTCCTCGATTGAACGACGGTAGATTATAATGGATCTCTCAGCACCCAACCGTTTAGATGTCCTTACTGAATCCATGGCGGTATTTCCTCCCCCGATTACGGCGACATTTTTCCCGCTTATCACCGGTGTATCAAAGTCGCGATGGGCAGCTTTCATAAGGTTTATCCGCGTAAGGTATTCGTTTGAGGAATAAATACCGGTATAATTCTCACCGGGGATGTTCATGAAGTTGGGTAACCCGGCACCGCTTCCTACTAAAAATGCAGTAAAACCCTCTTTTTTAAGATCTTCAACGGTGGCTGTTTTACCGACAATAAAATTGGTAATGAATTTTACTCCCATTTTTTTCAGAATATCAATCTCAACATTCACCATGCTGTTAGGAAGCCGGAATTCAGGTATCCCATATTTTAAAACGCCTCCTATTTCGTGTAATGCCTCAAACACAGTAACATCGTATCCCATTTTTGCCATATCACCGGCAAAAGCCAGTCCGGCCGGGCCGGAACCGATGGAAGCCACTTTGATCCCATTGTATGCTGTAATTTCTGGGACAGAGATAGTACCGCTACGCTGCTCATAATCGGCAGCAAATCTTTCCAGGTTACCAATGGCTACGGGAGGTTTCTTCAACTTTTGAGGGTAAAAACAAACCTGCTCGCATTGAATCTCCTGTGGACATACCCGACCACATACAGCAGGCAAAGCATTCGTTTCCTTTAAAACCTTTGCAGCATCTAAAAATTCACCTGCTTCGATCTTTTTAATAAACTTTGGGATATTGATCCCAACCGGGCAACCTGTTATACAGGTAGGATTAGGGCAGTCAATACATCGTTGGGCTTCATGAATGGCCTGTTCCTCAGACAGACCCAGATTTACCTCCGAGAAATTTTTATTTCGCTTATCTGGTTCCTGTTCAGGCATTTTCAAACGCTCCAACTGGGTCCGGTCCTTGTTTTTAAGGGTGTTGCGCAGTTCGACTCTCCACTCCTGTTCTCTCTCCTTTTTTAGATATTCCAGTAATCCTTCCATTTGCTAAGCTTTTCTGTATTTATTTACAAACTTCTCATAGTCCACCGCTTCCTGCTCCTTATAAGTATTTAACCTCATTAACATTTCATCAAAGTCAACCTGGTGGGCATCAAATTCAGGCCCGTCTACACACACAAATCTCGTCTTACCTCCCACTGAAACCCTGCAGGCCCCACACATACCGGTACCATCCACCATTATTGTGTTTAAACTGGCAATGGTAGGAATTTTATATTTCTCGGTCAGCATGGCAACAAATTTCATCATTATAGCCGGACCAACAGTGACTGCCAAATCTACCTTCTCCCGCTTTATTATTTCCTCCATCCCATGTGTAACCAGACCTTTTTTTCCGTAGGATCCATCATCGGTCATTATAACCACTTCGTCTGAATGCTCCCGCATCTGCTCTTCAAGTATGATCAAATCCTTTGTCCTTGCAGCTAAAACAGTAATTACCTTATTCCCGGCTTTTCCCAAAGCTTCCACAATAGGCAATAGGGGAGCAACTCCAACACCTCCCCCCGCTGCAAGTACAGTGCCTACCTTCTCAATATGTGTAGGCTGACCCAAAGGACCGACGACGTCAGAAATGGTATCTCCAGGCTCCATATTACATAGTTTAATGGAACTTACTCCAACCTTCTGAACAATGAGGGTAATGGTGCCTTTTTCGAGGTCTGCTTCAGCAATGGTGAGTGGAATCCTTTCCCCTTTATCTCCAATACGAACAATTACAAAATGTCCGGCCTTCCTGCTTTTTGCAATATAGGGAGCTTCAACAACCAATCTGACGACTGCTTCTGAAAAATATTCCTTTTCAATTATCTTATTCACAAGAAAATATATTAATTAATAAATCGGCCTTGTGTAACTTACCATGACAATATTTTCATCCTCTTTTTGATAATAATGAAAATATTGTCATGGACGTTTCATTTGAATCAGAGGTGTTTAATCTAATCAATACAAAACGCTCAATATTATATGAAAATTATATATAACTTAAAAAAGTAAAATAAAAATTAGGAAAAGTGATGTATTTTACTTATATTCAAAGTGTTAAAGCTATAAACACAAGCAAAAAAACATCACTTTCCAGATGAAAAATACAAAGGATACATTAAAAAACCAATCGAAAG
>JADHVS010000086.1 GCA_016783865.1 Bacteroidales bacterium | reverse complement strand
AGGATGCTATTGCCAATAATTACAAACGTAATGGTCTGAATTGCAGAGATTAATAAAAGGATTGAAGTTTTCGACAGCAAGTATGATGATCTGCTCAGATTAAGAAAAGCCTCCCGCTTTAGCAACTTTCTGTCGCGATAGATTTCCTCTGCACTCACAATTAATCCCAGGAACAGCGCCACGATCAGGCTCATAAAAATATAGATCGGGATGTTCTCATTTTCCCTGAAAATATATGTTTTGGAGGAGGGATCAACGATGTACCTGATAATGTAAGAAAGAATAAATCCCAGGACAGGCGCTTCCAGCAGGGTAAATAACACATACTGCCTGTTGCTGGTTTTTGAAAGGAAATCCCGAATGAAATAAATGATATACTGGACCGGCCAGGAAGGGATCTTCAGGTTTTTGGGAGGCGACTCCCGGATATCCTTCTCAGCATTTTCTTCCAGTTCTTCAGTAAAAAGCTGAGCCCATTTTTCAGAAGGCACTTTTCGCTCATTCACGTAGTTCCCGAATTCATCCACTACCCTCGACTCGATAATATTGAAGATCAGTTCCGGATTGACACTTCCGCATACCGAACATTCGCCAATATCCGCGTTGATCTGGGCATCCTGTCGTTTAAAATACATGACTGCCTCGACAGGATTTCCATAATAGATCAGGTACCCTCCTGTATCAAGGAAAATGATCTTATCGAACATTTTGTATATCTCGGATGAGGGCTGATGGATCACCACAAATACAAGCTTGCCTTTGAGGGCCAGCTCACGCAGCAGGTCCATCACATTTTCCGAATCTTTCGAAGATAATCCGGAAGTCGGCTCGTCGACAAATAAAATCGAAGGTTCACGGATCAGTTCTAAAGCAATGTTCAACCGCTTCCGTTGCCCCCCTGATATAAACTTATTAAACGGCGATCCTACCTTAAGGTCTCTTGTCTCCAATAATCCAAGGTTGTTCAGCGTTTTCTCCGCAAGTTCTGAAATCTCTCTGTCGTCCAGATCCCTGAAACAAAGCTTTGCATTATAAAACAGATTCTGATAAACAGTCAGCTCTTCTATGAGCAGGTCATCTTGCGGGATCAGTCCGATCACTCCCTGCAACTGATCCTTATCTTCATATAAATCATTTCCGTTTATCATAACTTTTCCCTGCGACGGAGGAGCCAGTCCCGACAAGATATTCAGCAAGGTAGTTTTACCCGATCCACTGGCACCCATAATACCTACCAGGTTCCCCTGGTTTTCAGCAAAACTGATATCCCTTATACCAGGTACGCCATTCGGGAACTTGTATGTAATGTGATCGACATGGAATGATATCCGGCCTGCCGTTTTTTCCTGTAAAAAGTAGGCGGATATGTCGCTGTAATACAGCGGTTTACCCTTAGGCAATTTTATTGTGCTCCCCGATGCAAACAGATAGATCCTGTGATGTGCCACCGGTAATCCATTAAGGAAAATCTCCTCCTTACCGGAATACTTCAGAAAATAAAGATCAACACTGGGTATATTAAGAATGAAGATATGCCCATCAAGAGTCTCTGTCCTGATATGCCTGATATCCCCGGCTTCCGCTTCCAGCGAATTAACAACTATTATATTTGAACCAATTATATCTTCAGGTGCTGAAGCCAGGTTAAACTTTTCAATGCTGGCGGCCTCATCCTGGGGTATTTTAAATACGTCAGCCGCGGCAGTTATGATAGCCATACGCTGAGGGGTGAATTTGGTAGCTGAATTCACCAGTTCAAACAGCCGCACCAGTACGACAGCCTTCTGCCCCTGGTTAAGCGTTTTGTTGATCTTCTTACAAATTCCCAGTACCCTGACCGAATCAATAACGGAAGTAAGCTTTTGCTCACCCGATTTCTCCTCCGCCTGAGCGTCACGTAATCCGGCAAAGTCCTCAAAAAGAGAATAATATTCCTCTACCTTCTGGTTGGCTATTTGTTGGGAAAGAAAATTGCGGACATAGGTTTTTTCATTATCCTCGACCCCCCCATCCTGTTTAGAGATAAGGGCAAATAGTTGCATTAAAGCTTTTAGAATCTCCTCGCTCATAAGCTATATTGATCTGGCAGATAAGTGTACCGGTCAGGTGATGCAGATCATTTCAAAAGGAACATCCACCATTTCAGAATATTCCTCTCCTGCCGCCTTCATGTCTTCATCCTCTTCGTCGTAAAACCATCGAACGTTTACACTATGTCCTTCTTCTATCATTTCTTCAAACATGACCAGGATATCAAGGATCACCTTGGAGGTGGCCGTGTTAAAATAGTCCAGCCTGAAGGTAAACACGGTTTTATCATCTGGCTCTTTAGCGTATTCCTCCAACCAGGAAATTATGGGTTCATAGAAGGTGGCTACGTCTTCGGGCAAGGATCTTCCCGAGATCTCCATAACCTTATTTTCGGGATCCAGAATGACTTTCGGACTGTCTTCAGTGCCTTCTTTTTTCAGTTTTTCCATCTGTCAAGGTTTAAATGGTTCTGGGAATAACAGTTGTAAGCAGAAAGAATGATATGGTATCTGAGATTGGCAAGAAATGATAATCCAGTTTTTCCCCGGTTTTTCTCCTGATGTCGATAAAGCCCAGGCCGGCTCCACCTTTAGAAGACAGCCTTCCCTCGCGCATCTGCTTCATATACAGCTCTTTAAGATCATCATTTGAAAGATCATTTACCTCATTAATCATTTTTTTCAGCCCTTCAATCTTATCGTTGGTGACGGCATTCCCGGTAGTGATCCAATATGAATCGGTTGTGTTGCTTACCATGAAAATCCCTCTTCCCGAATACATATAATCACCCGATTCATATTCATCGGCGTGCCTGCTTATATTTTGCAGGCATTCCACCATTACATGAAAAACGGTTCTTTGTACCTTGGCCGTTTCTTCCTTTTCTTCCAGCTGAGCTTCCGCCAGGGCAATAAAAGCTTTGGTAATCTGATGGGTTACTTTACCTTCATACACCAGTTTGATCTCATGGGTTTTCATCGATTTGTAAAAATCATATACAAATTCCAGAAAACCTGCAGAATTAATTGTCTGGTTTTTTCCCATAACAAATATTGACTCAGGAACTAAAATAATAAAATAATCGGAGTGTTTCCCCGATTTCAGCTAAGAGTTGGCTAAAATTCTATTCCAATGATCAGTACATCGTCGATCTGACGCAAATCACCCATCCATTCCTCAAAATCCTTCATAAAACGGGTTTTGTACTGGTTCATGGTAAAACCAGGATTATCAGTTATGATCTCACGGATCCTTTTTGGCGAGTATTTCTTCTTTTCCGGCCCACCCAGCTGATCGGGCAACCCATCGGTAAAGAAGAAGATCCTGTCGCCATTCCGGATCTTAATCACATGGTTGGTAAAATCGAATTCCGGCCTCTTCCGGCTCGGGATCCCGCCAATGGCTTTACGGTCGCCCTTATACTCCTCGATTTCGCCATTCCTGAGTAAATATAAGGGCCGGTGTGCCCCGGAAAAATGTAATTCCTGGTTGGCCAGATCAATCTTGCAAAAGGCAATGTCCATCCCGTCTCTGGCATCGGCATCTTCGGTATTTTGCTTCAGGGTGTACCTCACGCCCTGGTGAAGCTGATCGCAGATCTGGCCTGCCGTATATTCGACGTTTCGCTCGACCAGGTTATTCAGCAGGAAATATCCGACAAATGAAAGCAGTGCCCCGGGCACCCCATGTCCTGTACAATCTACAGCCGCGATATAAACAGCATTATTCTTCGCAAAGAACCAGGGAAAATCCCCGCTGATCACATCCTTTGGTTTGTAATAGAAGAAAGACTTGGGCAGGTGTTGCTGTACAAGTTTTATCCCGGGAAGTATACTGCTCTGTATGCGTTCGGCATAGTTGATACTGTCCTCGATCTTCCTGTTTTTAATCTGGATCTCCTGTTCAATGCGCTTGGCCTCTGTAATATCATGCCCGACAAACAAAATGGTTTCCAGTTCATCCTCATTAAATTCAGGGATGGCATCGATGCTCATGATTTGCTTTGTCGATTCCACTCCGGCCCGAACCGGCAAAGTAAGCTCTGTATTTGATTTTTCAGGATCCTTTTTTATGTCATCGAGGGTCTTTTCGAAATATTCCTTCAGCTCATCTGAAAGTTGCACTTCAGAGAGGTTTTTATTAAACAGTGCGCCGGGTGGATTACCGGTATAGTTCTCAACTATAGGATTAGCATAATAGAACCGGCCCTCCACGCTTAACCTGATAATCATGTCAAGGCTGTTTTCTGACAGCGACTGCATCCGGGTTTTCAAACGTTCCTCCCTGGCTGCCCTGCGCCGCTCCGTGATATCCCGCGAATTTAGGATAATGCCCTTAATCGACTGATCATCAAGCCTGTTAATGACTGTTGTTTCAAGAAACACGATCTGTCCATCTTTTCTTACAAACGAATATTCTATCGTCGGAGTGAGATCAGGTTTCTGGATGACCTGCTCAAAAACCTGCTGCATCCCGGACTGCCCCTCCAGGGATAAACGCTCCATGTCCTTACCCTTCATTAATTCCTCTGCTGAGTAACCTAAAATATTTTGTGCAGAAGGGCTCACATAGGTCATTAACTGATCGCTGTTATAAATAGAAATTATCTCCGAGGCATTTTCCAGCAGCCTGTACAACCGGGTCTGGGCATTCTCCACCTCGAGGATCTTTGATTCAAGCTGCTGGTTTGAATTCCGCAGTTCTTCCTGTGTTGCCCGCATCTCCTCTGCATTTTCTTTCAGTTTCTCTTCGTTTTCGCGCAATTCAATGGTCATTTTCTGCGAGTCTTCCAGCAGGTGCTCTGTTTTTTGATTGACCCGCAGGTTAAATATGGTGCGCGCAATGATATTGCCAAGCTCCTTTACCAGCCGGATCGTCAATTCAGGGATCTCTTCCTTCAGCGAAGCAATTTCAATGATCCCCTGCAGCTGGTCGTCGGATATCAGTGGTACGATCAGCAGGCAACCGGGTTTTTGATCACCAAGAATACCGGAAGTGAGGGTAATATAATCTTCCGGTATCTCCGTCCTGTATATATAATCCTTTTCATAGGCACACTGGCCGACCAATCCAAACCCAAGTTTAAATTCCTTATGTATGAATTTTTTCCTGCTGTACGCATAAGTGGCCAGGCTCACGAGTTTCTCGTCCTCTTCATCAAATAAATAAACAGCCCCCTGAATGGCCTCAGTATATTTTACCAGGTGTTCAAGCACATGATCCGCCAGTTCTTCCAGCTTATTGTATATCCTGAGGATATTGGATATCAGGTTGCGTCCCTCTGATATCCAGTTCTGTTCAGACTCTTTCTTGTAATTCGCCAGCAAATTCTGCCGCATCACCAGGAGTGATTTTCCCAATAAATCGTTTTCTCCCTCCGGTGTGATATCGACGTTATAATTTCCTTTCCCGATCTCTTCAGCAAAGGCGGCATTCCTGCTAATGATCTGGTTTGACTTATTGATCATCTCTCGATAATGCTCTGTCTCATTTGTTCTGATTATGTTCCAGACCATAACCACAAGGACAAATAACAACGGAAGTAAATAGAACAGGAATATCTCGGGATGTGATCCGTGGATGGATATGATGTTAGACGGATCAATGGATAGTTTCTGATTGATTAAGACGATAAAAATAGCAATGAGTGGAAATATAAAACCAGCCGCAACAGCATAAACCAATGCCCTTTTGTACGTTGGGAAGCGGAAGAACCTATTTTTATCAGATAAACTCATTCCTTCTCTTTGATTGCTTTCAACTTGGTTACAAAACTATTGGAAATGATCCTGGCCAGGTTTTTAAAGGTCCATTCTGTTTCATCATCTATTTCCTTAAAACAGGCCAGCTCAATCATCCCGATAGATTCTTTATTAAGCAACAGCGGGACGAGGATCAGGTTTCCTGGTGATCCTTCTCCCAGGCTGGAAGTAATTTTAATATAGTTTTCAGGAATATCTGTAACCTTCATTACTGATTTATTCTTTGCAGCCTGACCATTAAGTCCTTCTCCGGTTATAAATGAGGCCGGTGCTTTTTCAGAGGCCCATGCATAGGTGCAAACAGGCCGAAACTCCTGCTTCTCATCCTCCTTCAGATAAATAACTCCCTGCACAACCTCAAACTGTTTGGCAATATTGGTCAGGATCTTTTCTGCAAAAGCTTCAATGTCTTCCTTCGGATTCTGGCGGGGAACAATGAATTCAGCTAACTGATCAATGTCAATATCATATGTCAATACAGGCGATTCTTCAGTAACGACGGAGGATTGTTCATCGCTTCCAGGCTGATCTGTGTCTAGCCCAGGGATTTCAATCTTATGATCCACATGCAGTACATTAACATGCAACAAGTGAACAACAAACAAGGCCCCGACAGCAATAAGAATCAAAAGCAGGATGAAGTAAATTGAATTGCTTGTATTTACTTCCGGATTCATCGATAAATTATTCCACAGGACGATGAAAAGTAAAAACAGCAACAACACACTCGCAATGAATGAAAATATGGCAATCAGCCGGTATTTGTCTTTATTAAACATTATCAGGATTGTTTGCTCATAACAAATTTAAACTTTTTGCGACAGGAAATATATAAAATCAATTATCTGTTCCGAGCTTAATATTTTATCGGGATCAATACATTGCAGGGCCGATTTTGTCATTGTGGAAATTTCACAATCATCAGGATCCTGGATTATACAGTAGCTGTTTTGCTTTTTTAATGCGATCATGCCTGATGTTCCATCCCTGTTTGCCCCCGACAATAATATGCCGGAAACATCCTTCCCAAATGCTTCAGCTGCTGATCCAAAGCAAATATCAATCGAAGGCCTTGAATGATTCACCGGAGGGTCGATAGTCAGGGTGATAGTATGCTCATCCTCAATGAACATGTGGTAATTGGCCGGTGCAAGATATATAATGCCTTTTTCAATCATCGTTTTATCCGATGGTTCAATGATTTTCACCGGGGACTTGTCACCCAGTATTTCAGCAATGCCGGTCCTTACCTGTTTTAACCTGTGTAAACATAAAAAAGTGGGGAATGGCATCGGACCTTTTAAAGTTCTCAGCAGATCTGCAACAACCTTAAAACTGCCGGCTGAACCTCCTATTACCAATGCCTTAATCATTGATTACCTGTTCTTTGAGTTACTACTTTCCGGTAGATACTTTCATCCGCTACCGGTCTTTCAAATTTCCGGGTAATCCTATCATCTTCAATTAGTTCTTTAACTCCCAAAACCAGGATCCCGCCGGCAGGAATCATTTCCGCCAGGTTATCTAATATGTGATTTTTAATTGGCTGGGTGTAGTTTAATAATTGATTCCGGATCATGATTAAATGTGCCTGCTCCGGTGAATCATTCAACATATTATTATGGCGTGTAAATTTGATTTTCCTGATCAGCGATGGATTAATATTGTCACTTCTCCGGTTAAAAAATTCCTCAAGTGATTTTCTGCCGCCGGCATTCAAATAATTTTCCCTGCTCAGATTCATAAGATTCTTTTCCAGGGTTCCGGCCTGTAAGTGTTTCAGGTCAACAAAATTCGACGTGGACGAATAGATTTGACATTGATTAATGAATTTTTCCTCGGTCAACAGAATGAGCAGGCTGAAGGCATCATGGCCCGACACGCTTTTGGGCAGCCAGAATACAGGTTGCCTGAACGCAGTAAACAATTGAGGAATAATTTGCACCCTCAGGTTTTTCCACATCCCCGGATCACGAAAGAGTTCTGATGAACCGGCTGAAATCCCGGATAAAAACTCATCCATGCAGGTTTCATCTTCAAGCAGACGGGTAATAAGGTTTTCAGCGTCCTTGATCAAATGCTTTTCAAGGTACTGGCTTATCCTGTACCGCAACAGGTTAAATCCAATATCTGAAAGATCAAGGTTATAGTCTGAACGAACCGATTGGATGAGCTTCCTGGTATCTGCTGGGGTTATTGTGAGCATATCTAGCCACGTTCAATTTGCTTTTTGAGTCGTTCTATCTCATTATTGGCTTCCTCGAGGAGCTGATATTTCAATTTTCTTTCGGTAATATCCTGTCCCAGAAAATAAACCTTAAAAATGGTACCGTCTTCATCTTTAACGGGTGTGAAGGTCGACATGATCCAAATCTGTTCACCCGTAGGCTTCGTCCTCCTGATCACGCCACGGTAGGGCTTATTCTTGACCACATCATTCCAGATCTTTTCAAATTGATCTTTTTCTGACCGCTGAAGGAAGATCCGGTTATTCTTTCCAACCATCTCCTTCTGGGAATATCCGGTCACTTTTTCATAATTCTCATTTACCTCAAGTATCTGGCCTGCAGGAGAATATACGCATTTTATAATGGCCTGGTCCACCGCATCACTGAAAGTCTGCATCTCAACGTTGGCCCTTGATATTTCACTGGCCTGCCTTTTAAGTGATTCCTGCTGACGAATTGTTTCTGATATGTCGGTGGCGATATTCAGGATCTTAAAGGGGGATCCATCTTTATCCAGGATGGGTGAATAGGTTTGCCTGAGCCAGATCTCATTTCCGGTAACCAGTTTTATTTTTTCAACATTCGATATCGTTTTTCCATCACTGAGCGTTTGCCAGAATTTCTTGTAATCATCTGTGTGCCTGCTGACACCGATGATCTCATTATATTTTTTCCCGAGGATATGATCCCTCTGCGTTTCCAGCAGCAGTAAGAACTTATCATTGATCTCGATGAGTTCTTCATTCATATTGTATTCGGCCACAAGCGAAGAATTATGGATCCCATTCAGGATGCCTGTTATTTCAGACTCCCTTCTGGCAGACTCTTCCTGGGTGGCCTGCAGTTCTTCCATCTGCATGCGCAGCTTTTCTTCCTGCTCGGCCATTTCCCTGGCCTGTTCCTGGGATTGCTGCAGTAACTGGCTGGTTCTCATATTTATCCGGACAGCTGAAACAGCCGATGCTATGCTTTCCCCTATCTTTTCAACGAATTCTATCTCATGGTCCTGTAAGACCAGCATGGAAGCAATTTCCATTACTCCAAGCAGCTCATTCTCCAGTTTCAGCGGGACGAGTAAAAGGCTTTTTGGTCTGGAATCACCAATCCCTGAAGAAACCCGGACATAATCATCCGGAACATCTGTTATGAAAATCTTTTGTTTTTCAATGGCACATGTGCCAACAAGCCCTTCACCCAAACTGAATTTATCTACCAGGTATTTCTTTCGGTCGTAGGCGAAGGCCGAAATAAGTTCCAGCGTCTCGCCGGTGCCGGGATCAGTGAGGAACAATCCCCCAATGGAGGCATTCAGGTATTTAACCAGGTTTTTAATAACATTATCGGCAAGTACATCGAGTTGACTGCTGTGGATTCTCAATATCTCTTCAAATTTTGCAAGGCCTTCATTAATCCATCGCCGTTTTTCTGATTCAGCTTTGTGCTTGCGGTCTTCGGCCTGGATGGATTGCAAATGATCTCCCATATCGAGAAGCGCTCTCCCCAGTGCATCATCCTCGCTAAGCATATCGGGCAGGGCAGTATTTTCATTTACCCGGATCTCCGAAGCAAACCGGATTTTCTCCTTCAGGTTCCCGGTTAAGGTATTCAGGTCGTCAGCGATTCCTGAAAATTCATCATTCCCTTTACATTGATAAGGATCCGGAAGTTTTCCGCTTGCCATTTCCCGGATAAATAACATTAAATTACTGAGGGGCCATTGCAATGAACGGGAAAGGGATATAATAAAGAGGCCGCTTGAAATGATTGCCAGTAGGATAAATGTCAATAAACCATAACCGGTTTTTCTTTGCTTGCTGGATATATTTAACTCAGCCAGGTAGTCCATTGCATTGATCTCTTCAATGATGATATCGAAGTTTCGTTTGATATCACCCTGCAAGCCTTCAAAAGTCGAATAACCGATGGATTTATCCAGCTCAGTCAGCTCTGTCAGGTTATTTTGGAGGGCACTTGCAGATGCCAGCATCCGGGATATATCGGAGTTATTGGAAGATGTACCGGCACGGTTGGATTCTGCTTGGAGGGATGAAATAATCTGGTTCACGAGGTCACTCATCTGCTGAGCCTTGATAAGACCGGGCCCGGGCAAATAATCATTTAACATCCATTCCAGTTCGTTGACCAGGTTCTCCACATCACCGGGCCGGTTTTGATACGACAGGTTATATAAATTCTGTAATTGTCCGGTCACCTGGTTATGCAGGCCATAATTGCTGTTTCCGTGTTCTCTTACCCTGGATATCAACTCTTTGGCCAGCTCATCCAGACTGTAAAGATAGTTACTGAGGTTATTTAGCTTTTGAGTTATAAGTGGAGCCTTGCGGAACCCGGGATGGGTTTTTAATTCATTAACCTGGTTATAAGTGTTGATATAAAGTTGACTGAGCTGATTTATATAGTCACTGTTCCCCGTTTCATAAAAATCACTTCTGCGCACATCCTGCTGGCGAAAATCATGCAGAGTATTCTCCATCTGTAATATTTGAACGGTCAGGCCATTGATCTTCATCGAGATCTGATGGTCGTGGCTGAAAGTTTCCAGGTAGCTGAAGAGCAGTAAACCAGCAAATAACCATAATAATACTGAAAAAACTGATAAGAGAAAGAATCGTGACCGTATAGGTATTTTCCGGATAAGCATATCGCCCGAATTCAGTAATGAATGATTAAAATAGTTTATTTTTTATAATAGACCTGACTTTTCTTAATAAAAAAATTGGATACAGGGCCTAAAATTGTTTCATGAACACCAAGTAAAAGACTTCCGCCGGGCTTCATTGCATCGTAGAACAGCTTAAAAACCTTATTCTGAAGCTCATAGTTAAAGTATATCACAACATTCCGGCAAATGATAATATCATAGGCAACCGGAAATGGATTGGGATCGGATACAAGGTCCTGTTTCTTGTACACAGGCTTTTCAAGGAGAAATTGATGCATCCTGAGCAGATCGCGGGTCTTTTCGATTGAAAAATACTTTGAATAAGGTACGTCGATCAACTCTCCGTTTGTATCCTGCCTGATCACCTTATCGAAATTATCCAGGTAATTGACATTGAATTTATACTTGTAAATTCCCTCGCTTGCATAAGTCAATACATCTGAATTAATATCTGTTGCATACACCTTTGACTTTTGAAAAAGATCCATCTCGTAAAGCAGTATGAGCATGGAATATACTTCCTGCCCGGTTGAACAGCCGGCATGCCAGATCAGAATTTCAGATTTGTCCTTATAATGGGGTAAGATATCCTGGCGCATGGTATCCCAGATGGGGGGATCACGAAATAATTCCGTAGTATTTACGGTTATACTCTTTACGATCTCTTCCAGAAAATCCTGGTTATTGCTGATTTTTTCGAGCAAGGAAGAAATTGTAAGATTCGAATCAAGCAAAATTTTCGACAGCCGGCGCTTCAATGATTTGTCGGAATAGTCAGAGAAATCATAATCCGACAAGTTTTTCACGGTATCAATAAACATTCGCAAATCCTTGTCTCCAACTTCGTGTTTTTCTGAAGATTTCACACGTTTAAAAATTTAAGAATCCCGGGTGCTCGGGACAACCGTTTCATCCGCATAAAATTACGAATTAAAATCCATGTTCATAAATCAACTATTTTCCTATCTTTAACCACCAAATCCAAAGCATGAAATTTGGTGTTGTCATATTCCCCGGTTCCAATTGTGATCATGATATGATCTATGTTTTAAAAGATATATTGGATCAGGAAGTGATTGAGTTGTGGCATAAAGATCATGATCTGCAGGGCGTTGATGCCGTGGTATTGCCCGGTGGCTTTTCTTACGGCGATTACCTTCGCTCAGGAGCCATTGCCAGGTATTCACCTATTATGGACAATGTAATTGAATTTGCTGAGAAAGGTGGATTTGTTTTCGGGGTATGCAATGGGTTCCAGATCCTGTGCGAGGCCCGTTTGTTGCCCGGAACATTGCTTCTCAACAGCAACCAGCTGTTCATTTGCAGGAATGTATTTATTATGCCCGATAATGATTCCACTGCGGTAACCTCCGGGCTCGATAAAGGAAAGGCCTATAAAATACCGATAGCCCATGCAGAAGGACGCTATTTTGCAGATGAGGAAACCCTCAAGATGCTTCGGCAGAACAGGCAGATCTTATTCAGGTACTGCGATGAAAATGGTATCATTACTGCCGAAGCTAATCCCAACGGAACCATCGACAACATTGCAGGGATCTGTAATGAACAGCAAAATGTTTTTGGCATGATGCCTCACCCTGAACGTGCTGCCGATGATGAACTCGGGAATACCGATGGCCGGAAGATCTTCGAATCAATTCTGAAGAATTTAAGTTAAGAACTGCCTTTAGGACAATGGATTGCTAAAGACATTGGTGTTGTCAGGTCTGAATACTTCAATAAAAAAGGAAAACAGGAGAATCAGGGTATTTGTCTTCCGGAATTTGACCTGGTTGAAAAAGAATGAGACACCTTCCTATTACTGTTTATAAAGAAAGAAACAGGTAAACTTTTCTGTGATCTCCATCTCAATGATCCGGAAACAGATCAGTGTGGATAAAATCTCTTCTGCCATCTTTGTTGAAATCCTGGCGATCCGGCAAAATTTTGAAAAGGTAATTTGTTCATGCTGATCCAGGTAATGAAGCAGGATCTCCTCTTTTTCCGAATACCTGAGGATTGAGCCCTTTTTCCTGTTCTCCTTTTCCCAGACCTTCAGTAATATTTTATTGGCCAGCAGATTCTGGTCGTTTCTGCGTATATAGGCTATCCATTTTTCCTCTTCATTAAGAGCAAAAAAGGGTCTTTTGAAAGCTTTAGGGATATCAATTTCCAGGATGGATTTTCCTGATAAATACCATTTTATAACGGTAAATTTTACTTCCGGCCGGCAATACATCTGGGCGGCTGCTTCAATCATATAATACTCCTCATCTGAGTGTATTCCGGTGATATTGCCATTGTCCTTAACACCGATCAACAGTTTTCCGCCATCAGTATTTGAAAAGGCAACGAGCGTTCTGGCAATTTTCCTCGCATCGGAGATCTCATATTTAAAATCGAGTTGCTGATGCTCTCCCTGGCTGATAAGATTATGAATATAGCGGCTCACTTTATATTTCCAGTTGATAATCAGGATGAATTAGTACCTTTTCGATGTAAATTTAACATGTTTCTGAAATTTCATGATTTAGTGAAGCCCTCTATTTTTGATTAGATACTAAATTTTATTACTTTTATTGACCCTCGTGATTTAATTATTTGAACCGTCTGACAAACAATTAACTAAGCATAAATTCTAATTAACCAAAATGAGCATTATTATGGAAAAGAACAAAAAATCGAAAGGAGCGACCCCGTTTTCCCGTCGTACTTTTATCGCTACAACAGCAACTGCTGCTGCCGGACTCACAATTGTACCGAGTAAAGTCGTCAGCGGACTGGGATATACCGCTCCCAGTGATAAGCTGAATATTGCCGGTGTAGGAATAGGCGGACGTGGTGGTGGAGTCATCAAGGAATTAAAAAGTGAAAATATTGTGGCCCTGTGTGATGTTGACTGGAAATATTCTGCCGGAATTTTTGAGCAATTTCCGGAGGCGAAGAAATACTGGGACTGGAGGAAGATGTTCGATGAGATGAAAGACAGTATCGATGCTGTGGTTGTGGGAACAGCTGACCATTCACACGCCATTGTTTCGATCAATGCCATGAAACTTGGAAAGCATGTATATTGTGAGAAGCCACTGACTCATTCTGTATGGGAATCAAGACAAATGACCAAGATTGCCAAGGAATATAAAGTGGCAACACAGATGGGTAACCAGGGCAATTCCGGTGAAGGCATCAGGCAGTTTTGCGAGTGGTTCTGGGATGGTGCAATCGGTGAAGTAGTTGAGGCACATGCATGGACCAACAGACCCATCTGGCCACAAGGTCTCGAGAGGCCAAAAGATGAACATGTGCCACCTGATACATTGAACTGGGACCTGTTTATCGGACCAGCTAAAATGAAACCTTATCATCCATTACTTCATCCCTGGAATTGGCGTGGATGGTGGGATTACGGTACAGGTGCGTTAGGTGATATGGCATGTCATATCATGGATCCTATATTTAAGGCTCTTCATCTGGAGTATCCTTCCAAAGTTCAGGGAAGTTCCACACTGATCAATACCGAATGTGCACCAACTGCTCAGGTTGCTCACTTCACATTTCCGGAAAGGTCAGGATTAGAGAAGGTAAATTTACCTGAGGTGAAAGTATCCTGGTGGGATGGAGGTTTATTGCCACCAAGGCCGGAGGATCATCCAGTCGGAGAACTATTGGGTCGTGACTGGAATGGTGGTTGCCTGCTGATAGGGACAAAGGGGAAACTGTTGTGCGGTACCTACGGTATGAATCCGTTCCTGCTTCCGTTGTCATATGATGAGTCATATACCAGGCCAGCCAAGTCCCTTCCAAGAATTGACCTTGGACATTATATGGACTGGGTAAGGGCCTGTAAGGAAAGTCCTGAAAGCAGGACAGAAGCCAGTTCTAATTTTGGATATGCCGGGCCACTCAATGAGATGGTCGTTATGGGTGTTGTAGCCGTGAGATTGCAGGATCTCAAGCGCGAATTGCTATGGGATGGGGAAAACATGGAATTCACCAACATTTCAGATTCTGATACAATAAAGATTGTTACATCAGATGCCTTTGAAATCATTGACGGTCACCCGCATTTCGACACTCAATATACCGATCCGATCAATGCCAAGGAGTTTGCTGCTGAACTGATCAAGCACAACTACCGCCAAGGCTGGACGTTGTAAGATTGGGATGATTGAAAAATAGTAAGGGCTGTCTCACTAAAGGGGCAGCCTTTTAAATTTAAGCCAGGCCTATGGCATCAGATACCTGAATCCTGCGAGCGCATTGGCTTCGCCGAACTCAGGAACTCGTTTCCTCGCCGCTTGCGGCGAGGAGCTTCAATAACTAATACTAATATCAATTCATGATGCGAAAAGCAATTATTATCCTTTCAATATTATCTATTATTGGTCATTCTTGCCTGACGGAAGTAAAACGATCTCCAATAAAAATCACTTCTTCTGATTCTCTGTCATTTAGCCTTGCCGTCTCAAACAGCCTTTCTGCCAATGAAGCATTTATAAGATGCAGCCATTACATTGATAGCTGGCTTGAGCATACGGATAGTGCAACTGGACTCATACCGCGAAACCTGGATGAAGACACTCTGTATATTCATATCGCAACCTCATCCGACTGGGAAGGAAAGGTATATTTTGATTGTAAACGGCACCAGGATTTCATGAACCTGCCTTTTGATTATCCAAGGATAAATCAGTTCCCGGAATGGTGGACAATCAAGCCGGATTCAAAATACTTAATGATTGATGCACAAAAGGATCACAGGCAATATATTCCTGGAAAGAAACTGTTGGAGGGACTCCCGGTAAAAATGGAGAAAGAAAATTCTAAACAATTTTATTTAGTAGAGATACCCTCTTCTGGTGTACTGTGAAAATGTGATTATATTCATGCAGGATTAAACTGGGATTAATAAAATACATATTTGTTAACCTTATACTTAATTAAAAGGATTCATTATGAAAACTACCATTACTGTATTTCTTACACTTTTATTTGTGTTTTCATCCTGTAAAACAGGACAAAAAGTTGAACCGGCTGTTTATGAAGCTTTCCCGATAAATCGGGGTGTGAATATCAGTCACTGGTTATCCCAGAGCAAAAAACGGGGAGAGGAAAGAGCTCAATTCTTCACACAGAAAGATGTTCAGTTTGTTGCAGCACAGGGATACGACCACATACGGATGCCTGTCGATGAAGAACAACTTTGGGACAAGGAGGGTAACAAGGAACCGGAAGCTTTCGCATTGTTGCACCAGGCATTGGGCTGGGCCGATGAGGCTGGGATTGCTGTGATCGTTGACCTGCATATCATCCGCTCTCATCATTTTAATAATGCCGTACGGCCATTATGGACAGATCCGGCTGAACAGGAGAAATTCATAGGTTTATGGAAAGTCCTTTCAGGGGAATTGAAGGGATATCCTCTGGATTTCGTGGCATATGAACTTATGAATGAGGCTGTTGCGGACGATCCTGACGATTGGAATAAATTAATTGCCAAAACCATGACTGCTTTACGAGAACTGGAGCCCAAAAGGAAAATCGTGATTGGATCCAATATGTGGCAGCAGGTTCAGACTTTTAAAGACCTGGTTATACCTGAAAATGACCCGAATATCATTCTGAGCTTTCATTACTATACACCCTTCCCGCTGACTCACCATCAGGCTTCATGGACAGGAATATATGAGTATGACGGCCCGGTTCAATATCCGGGAGAGATTATTAAGGAGGAAGACCTGGAAGGTTTTTCAGATGATGTGAAAAGAGAATTGTCATACCACCGGCAGGTGTATACCAAAGACACTCTGGAGAGCCTGATCATGCTTCCGGTTAAATATGCAAAGGATCACGGGCTTCAGTTGTATTGCGGAGAGTGGGGCTGCCTGCCTACTGTTACCAGGGAGATGCGGATGTTATGGTATTCCGATGTCCGGTCGATCCTCGAGAAACATGGGATTGCCTGGGCCCACTGGGATTATAAAGGAGGATTTGGGATTATCGACAGGGGGACCGGGGAGGTTGATAAGGAATTTATCCGGGTCTTATTAGGGGAGAAACCAGGAATCAGTAGACAGTAGACAGTAGGCAGTAGAGGGATTTATGGATTTGGAGTGGGTATTTATAACAGGAAACGAAGAACGAAGAACGAAGAACGAAGAACAATATATTTAAGTTATGAGAACAATCAACATTTTTATCAATGTCATTCTAATTATCATTGTTGCTGGTTGCTCATCCGGGCAATCAAAAAAAATGGAGGCCCGTGCCGATGATGACAGGCCCAATGTAGTTATCATCTATTGCGATGACCTGGG
>JADHVS010000085.1 GCA_016783865.1 Bacteroidales bacterium | reverse complement strand
GTAAAAGTGACGGCCGGACCCCTTATCGGAACCATCGGGGAATTGATTTCTTTGGCAGGAAATAAAAAGGTGATCATCCGGATTGACCACCTGGAGACGGTGCTCTCTGTAACGATCTCTCCGCTGCTGTTGGAGAAGCTGCCGGAGAATATAGTGAAAGAGAGGAAAGAGAAGGAGGAGAGGTATAAGAGGTTTTGGTAAGAATGGAGAATGAGGAATGAGGAATGCGCTAGGTTTCAACTGGGACTCACCGGGCGAAGCTGTGCCATTTCTACACCACAATAGACACATAGAACACATTAGAACTACTGTGCCCTATTGTGCCTAATGTGGTAATTCCTTGCATGAAAACCCCAAAAGGTTATACCTTCGACTAATAAAATCGTAATTCTTAATTGATCGAGATCTACATCGTCATCGTCGTCGTCATCTTCATGCTGGTAGCCCTCTACCAGGAGTGGAGCCAGCCGTCGCTGATCTTTTTATTGGCGGTGGTGATCTTCTACTTCTCGGGCATCATCAGCATCCAGGATATCCTGCACGGCCTTTCCAACGAGAGCATCATCCTGATTCTGTTGCTGATCATCATCAGTGAGGTGATCAAGAAGACGGCGATTATCGGTTTTGTGCTGAACAGACTGCTCCGGCCCAACCTTACCTATAAGAAGTTTCTTACCCGGCTGACGACAGGCGTCGCCTTTTTCTCCGGCTGGATCAACAATACTCCGCTGGTAGCATTCATGATGCCCTTTGTCTACGACTGGGCCCGCAAAAAGGGGATCTCCCCTTCCAAGGTACTGCTCCCCCTCTCCTATGCCGCCCTGATGGGAGGCACTATCACCCTCATCGGCACATCCACCAACCTGGTTGTCAACGGATTGGCCATCGAATCGGGATTGCCTTCCCTGCACCTCTTAGACTTTATTTACGTGGGGATCCCTGTGACGATCCTGGGCACGTTGTACCTCATCTTCATTGGATCCAGATGGCTGCCCAAACGGGATAATGCCCTGAGCCAGTACGATGAAAAGAGCCGGGAATACCTCACCGAGACCATCGTTCCTCCCCTTTCCAATTTCACGGGAAAAACCATCGAAGAGGCCGGATTGCGCAACCTGAACGACCTTTACCTGGTCCAGATCCTGCGGAATAAAGAGGTTATTTCACCCGTATCTCCAAAAGAGGTGATCCATAAAAATGACTGCCTTTTCTTCTCGGGTAATACGGATAGGATCATCGAACTGGTCCAGGGGACGAAAGACCTGATCCTGCCCTATGGCACCAAGATGATCAACCAACCGCAAAATAATATCGTGGAGGCGGTGATCCCCGACAACTCCAAGCTGCACAACCAAACGGCCAAAGGATTCCAGTTCCGGCTGCACTACGATGCCGCCATCATTGCCATCCAGCGGAACAGCGAAAAACTCCGGGGGAAGCTCGGGGAGATCAAACTGAAGGCGGGCGATCTGCTGCTGCTGGTGACCGGCAAGAACTTCCCGTCCGATGCCGACCAGGACATCCAGGTGGTCACGCGCGTCAAGCAGATCGAACGGCTGGAAGGGTGGAAGGTCACCGTATTCTACATCATCCTCCTGGCTGCTTTCACCCTGTCGGCGGTCAAGATCCTCCCCCTCTTCATCGGGCTGCTCTGCGTGATCGGATTCATTGCCATGACCAACATGATCAAGCTCACCGACGTCCGCCGGACCCTCGATTTCAATCTTTTTTTCCTCCTCGTCTTAGCCCTGGCCATCGGGAAAGCCATCTTCAATTCCGGGCTGGCCACCCAAATGGCCGACTACATCATCAGCTTTGCCCGCGATAATTCCCTGGTAGTGATGATCAGCCTCTATGTGATCACCAACATCATCTCGATGTTTGTTACCAATGCCGCGGCTGTTGCGGTTACCTTCCCCATCGCCCTGGCTGCCGCTACCGAACTGGGAGCTGACAACTTCAAACCCTTCATCCTCGCCATCGCCTACGCCGCCTCTGCTGAATTCATGACTCCTTTCGGCTACCAGACCAACCTGATGGTCTATGGACCGGGCGGCTATAAGTTCAGGGACTACATCCGGGTAGGATTTCCGTTATCGTTGATGTACCTGGTGGCGACGATTGTGATTTTGAAGCTCGTCTTTGGATACTGACAAAATTCCGTAACTTTGTATTCAAAGCAAACGCTTACAGAAAAGTGAACATAGCTATTCAAAATCTTGCTTCAGATCTCAAAAGCCGGTTTCCCGAAATATGTTTTGCGTTCCTGTTTGGATCGTCACAGGATGGCGAAGTCAGGGAAGGAGCGGACATCGATCTGGCCGTCTGGCTGGAGGACCCCTCGAAACGTGCTGAATTGATCCCACGGATCATCGGGGTGGTTGAAGCCGTCGTGCCAAGGATCTCCTGCGATCTGACCCTGTTGAATGATGCCGGGGAACAATTGGCATTTGAAGCGCTGACGGGGAGGGAACTTTTTATCCGCGATGAAGCCATGGATCACTATGCTGCCTGGTATTCACTTACCTGCCGGGAATATGAGGATACGATTGCCTGGATGAAGAAACAATTACTATACAGAGGCTATGAAGTACAATGGGATCATTGAAGCAAAGCGAACGGATTGACCTGGAGATCATTTATAACATCCTGAAAAACAAGCTCCCGCTCTTTCTGCACTTTATCACTGAAATCAGGGAAAGCTGAGGCGGGATGCCGGATGTGATCCTTATTCCTCATTCCAATTGTGGAACATTCCCCCGAAATAAAAGCCTTTATCCGCGAGCATAGTTCCCTCTTCTGGTACACCCCGGAAGATAAAAAAGAGGAGATCAGCGAGGAGTTCCTGGTGGAAACCATCCTGAATTATGCCAGTTTGGATGACATTCTGAAGCTAATCAATCTGATGGGAATGGAACGTGTTTCAAAAGTCTTTTTCGGCGCTGAAGGACGTAAAAAATTGAATTATTTTCCCGAGATCCATCATTATTTCTCTCTCTTCTTTTCCCGCCATGCATAAGGAGATCTTAACCGCAACTCAGGTCGAATTGCTTCCTCTGTTAAAGGTGTTTAAACGGGAGTTTATTTTGGTTGGAGGAACCGCTATCGCACTGCATATTGGCCACCGGAGATCCGTTGATTTTGATCTGTTCAAGCATTCTCCCATCCGGCCGAAAAGCATTGTAAACAAGCTGGCAGTATTCGGCTTTCCGTATGAGATCACACGCCGGGTAACCGAACAACTGAATGTGACCATTCATGATGTAAAATTTACTTTTTACGAGTATCCCTTTCCGGTTCAGGCTCAAGATCTCTTCGAGGATAGCATCCGGATGCCTTCCCTGATCGATCTGGCTGCGATGAAAGCCTATGCACTCGGGCGACGATCCAAATGGAAGGACTATGTGGATCTCTTTTTCATCCTCAGGGATCACTTCACAATCAAACAAATCTCTGAACGGGCTGAAGAGATCTTTGACCAACTATTCTCTGAAAAGCTTTTCAGGGCTCAGGTTTGTTTCTTCAACGATATAAATTATTCCGAAGCCATTGAGTACATGGGTTTGCCTATCCCCGAAGAAGAGATCAGAGAGTTCCTGATTGAGAAGGCGATAGATCTGTACATTGAGGAATGAGGAATTCATCACCTTCATGACTCCATGACTCCATGACTTTGTACATACCTTTGCATGAAAGTAGAGCCAATGAAAGAAATCGCTGATATAACGGTCGCTGAACTTACCGAAATGGCCACATCCATGTATGGAAATCTGGTCAAAGCAGTGGTTGATCTGAACCGTGACATCCTGGTTGTGGATGCGGAATTACATGTGGATCAGGAGCAGTATCTGCTTGAACAGGGATCACAGCAGCATGATTTGTGGGGCATCAATCTCTATCCGCTCAACTATGGATCAGATGAATTTGTTGAATTCGATTCCATGATCAACATTCGCCCGCGTCAGCAAAATATGTCGAGAGGGGTGGAAGATGAAGAGATTCGGAAAAAAATCATTGCCCTTGTATACCGTAAAGTTCACATGTAATTTCCCTCATGAATAAAGTTAACACACCTCCCTATGCGATTGACCGTGAGCGGTGGGAACGGTTAACCATCCTTGAACAGATGGGGAATATCGGCAGCGAAGTTGGGAGAACATTGAAACTGAAGCAACGGGGTGATAATTTTGAACCGGCTTTAATCCGTGCCTTGGATTTGTTTGATGCAACGGTTGAACTGCTTATTTCAAAAAAATCGTACAGAACCAGAGAGGTATTGCGTGCCAAAGATCAATTTCTGCAAGCTCTGTATGTACACGACGATCCGTCCATTGAATCCTATTTCATGAAATTTGCCATTGCAGCGAGGAATAAGCGCTGATGTGCGATACGCGATGCGCGATACGAGATACGCGATGCCGGATAACAGAATAGGGAATGAGGAATGAGGAATGAGGAATAAGGAATTAACTAGCAACCAGCAACAAGCAACTAGAAACAATCCTTGTATGTCAGAATATACGTTGAACAACCTCCGCGAACTCGAAGCCGAATCCATCCACATCATTCGCGAGGTGGCTTCCGAATTTGAAAATCCCGTGATGCTCTACTCCATCGGCAAGGACTCCTCCGTGATGGTACGTCTGGCCGAGAAAGCCTTTTATCCCGGAAAGGTCCCTTTCCCCCTGATGCACATTGATTCAAAATGGAAGTTCCGGGAGATGATCGAATTCCGGGATAATCATGCCAGAGAGAAGGGATGGGATCTGATCGTTCATTACAATAAGAAAGGGTTTGAATCGGGTATTGGCCCCTTCACTCACGGCAGCAAGGTGCATACCGATATCATGAAGACCCAGGCCCTTCTGGAAGGGCTTAGTAAGTACAAGTTCGATGCCGCTTTCGGGGGAGCCCGCCGGGATGAGGAGAAGTCCCGGGCCAAGGAGCGGGTCTTCTCCTTCCGCGACCGCTACCACCAGTGGGACCCCAAGAACCAGCGTCCCGAATTATGGAACCTTTACAACGCCAAGGTGCACAAAGGGGAGTCGATCCGCGTCTTCCCTCTCAGCAACTGGACCGAGCTGGATGTGTGGCAATACGTACGGCTGGAACAGATCCCCATTGTACCTCTCTACTATGCCAAAGAGCGCGAAGTGGTAGAGGTGGACGGCAACCTCATCCTGGTCGACGACGACCGGATGCCGGAAGAACTGCGCAAAAAGAGCTTCATGAAAAAGGTCCGTTTCCGCACCCTCGGCTGCTACCCCCTCACCGGCGCCGTGGAGTCCGGTGCCGACACCATCGAAAAGATCGTCGAAGAGATGATGACCGTGACCAAATCCGAGAGAACGACCCGGGTCATCGACTTTGACCAGGAGGCATCTATGGAGCAGAAAAAACGTGAGGGATACTTCTGAGAATGAGGAATGAGGAATGAGGAATTAACAATTAAAAGCGAAGAGCGAATCTTAAACATTTTCCCTCCTTCTTTAAGGAGGGGTGGCACGAGCGCAGCGAGTGACGGAGTGGTAAAAAAAAATACACCTCATCACTCCCATCACGTCATCACCTTCATCACTTTCATGACTACCATGAATGAATTACATGACCCCAAAAAAAATTTGCAATATTCCAAAATAGTATATACTTTTGTGATATAAAAAACAAATAGTATGAAGACGTTATCATTAAAACTGGATGATTCAGTATTTTCAGATACTGAACAGGTTATCAAGCATATGAAGAAATCCCGGAACCGGTATATCAATGAAGCCCTGGAATTCTACAATAAATTTCAACAACGAAAATTATTGGCAGTCAAATTGGAAAAAGAATCCACCCTGGTTATGAATGATTCTATGACGGTTCTTCACGATTTTGAACTAATTGATTATGAAGGTGAAACAATTTGAAATCTGGATTGCAGATCTGAATCCTACGATAGGAACAGAACCTGGTAAAGTTAGACCCGTGATAGTTGTTCAAACAGATCTGTTGAACAAGTCCCATTTATCATCCATAATCTGCCCCATAACGACCCATGTTCAACGGGAAAGTGAAATTTTAAGAGTTCACCTGCATAGAGGTTGTTGTGGATTGAATGAAGCGTGTGATATCATGATTGATCAGATCCGGGCAATTGATAATAAAAGACTCTTAAAAAAAGTGGGAACGATTTCCCAGGAACTTGCCCTGAAAATAAAAAGCAATTTGAAAATAGTACTTGATCTTGACTAATGAAAACGATATGCGATACGTGATGCGCGATAACAAATAAATTTCAATGATCAAAATCTCAAATTCAAAAACATTTGGAAATTGGATTTTGGAACTTGACTATTATTTGAAATTTGGTAGTTGATTATTGATTATTTGAAAATATGGACATAAAAGCCTACCTCGATCAGGACCAAAAGAAAGACCTCCTCCGGCTTCTTACCGCCGGCAGCGTCGACGACGGCAAATCGACGCTGATCGGCCGGCTGCTGTTTGACTCCAGGAAGCTCTACGAAGACCAGCTCTCGGCCCTGGAGCGCGACAGCAAACGTGAAGGGCATGCCGGAGGGGAGATCGACTACGCCCTTTTGCTCGACGGACTCAAAGCAGAGCGCGAGCAGGGGATCACCATCGACGTCGCCTACCGGTATTTCTCCACTGCCCGGCGGAAGTTTATCATCGCCGACACCCCCGGACATGAGCAGTACACCCGCAACATGATCACCGGCGGCAGCACGGCCAACCTCGCCATCCTGCTGGTGGACGCCCGCAAAGGGGTGATCACCCAAACCCGTCGCCACTCCTACCTCGTCTCCCTGCTGGGGCTCAGGCACGTGGTGGTGGCCGTGAACAAGATGGACCTGGTGGATTACAAACAGGAAGTATTCGAGTCCATTTGTGAAGATTATCACAAGTTTGTCACGCAGCTCGACATCCCCGACATTCACTTCATTCCCCTTTCGGCACTCAAAGGCGACAACGTGGTAGATATCTCGGACAAGATGCCCTGGTATCACGGAAAAAGCCTGCTGGAGTTCCTGGAGACCGTCCACGTCACCTCCGACCGCAACTTCGAGGAGCTGCGCTACCCCGTTCAGTATGTGATCCGCCCGGATTTGCAATACAGGGGATTTGCGGGAAGAGTAGCATCGGGAATTATCAGGACTGGGGACGAGGTGATGGTTTTACCATCAAGGAAAACCACGACGGTGACGGCTATTACGAGTCCGCAGTCCGCAGTCCACAGTCCGCAAAAGAATGAGGAAGGAGGAAGGAGGAAGGAGGAATTTTCTGAACACGATTCACGTCCCACGTCTCACGTCTCACGTCTTACGTCTTACGCTTTCCCCCCGCAGTCAGTCTCGCTAACGCTCACCGACGAGATCGATATCTCCCGCGGCGATATGCTGGTGCATCCTGGTAACTTGCCGCGGATCGGACGAAGCTTTGAGGCGATGCTGGTGTGGATGGATGAGGCGCCGATGGATCCCTATACTCAATTCTATATCAAGCAGACCACCAATACCACCAAAGCACGGATCGAGACTATTCGCTACCGGGTTGATGTGAATACCCTGGAGAAGCCGGAGACCGACCATTTCAAACTCAACGAGATCGGGAGAGTGGTTATGACGACCGTGAAGCCGCTGTTTTTTGATGCGTATAAAAAGAACAGGAATACGGGGAGTTTTGTGCTCATTGATCCAGTCACTCACAATACGGTGGCAGTAGGCATGATACTGGATGCTGTCGTGACGAAATTGGAAATTCGAAATTCGAAATTAGAAATTAGTCATATAGTTCAGGGTAATTCGCTTATTAACTCAGAAGAGAGAGAGGGCAGGTTGCATCAAAAAGGAGCAACCATTTGGATAACGGGATTACATGGTTCTGGAAAAAACGAAGTCGCTTATGGCCTTGAGAGAAGATTGTTTGATATAGGGGCGACGACAGTACTCCTGGATGGGAAGAGTGTGAGAAGCGGGCTATCCAGGGAACTGGACTTTTCGCCGGCCGACAGGGCAGAACATCTGCGGCGCGTGGCGCACATCTGCAAGCTGCTCAATGACCAGGGGATCATCACCATCTGCTCCTTTATCTCTCCTGACGAAAATATCCGGCAACAGGTATCGGGTATCATCGGGCAGGAGCGATTCTACCTGGTTTACCTTAAATCTGACATCGATTTCGCCAAGAAGAACGACAAGTACGGGCTGTATGCCTTGGCGGAAGAGGGGAAGGTGGAGAATTTGCCAGGAATCGATAGCACCTACGATGAGCCGATCAATCCCGCGATTGTGTTGGAAGCGGATTCGGCTGAAGATAAGACTGATAAGATTATTCATTTCCTGGAAAGACAAAAGATTATCGGCTAACCCTTTTTTACCACGAAGGACCTAAAATATATCGTTTATAAAGAAGGAAAATACTACGTTTCCCAGTGCCTCAATGTGGATATCTCAAGTTTTGGGGAATCCATTCAGGAGGCTGTCGATAATCTCAAAGAGGCCCTGGAGTTATATTTTGAAGATAAAGATGCCGTAAGCTAATTTCAATTTATTTCACAAAAGGGTAGCCATCAGAAATTTCGGAACCCCATCACCTCATCACTCCATCACCTTCATCACCCGAAACCTTTTTCCCTAACAACCAACCCTTTAAGTTAGGTTCGCATTGAACATACAAAGAAAAAAATCAAAATTCCACGAAAAAACTTCAAAAAAAACTTGACTTTTAGGTTCTTTTCTGAGTAAATTCGCTACTCGGTTAACTACCCCACCCCAGCCCTCCCCAAAAAGGGAGGGGGAGTTTCGCCAAAAGCCATGAGGCAAAATCTCTTCGCTGAACGCGGAACGCGGAACCCGAAACCTGTCAGCCTGTGACTGACCGGGCGAAGCCATTTCATGAAGTGTTAAGTGGTTAAGTTTTAAGTTTTAAGAAGATTTGTATAGATCGTTTGAAGAGTTGGATTTATTTAGTGTTAAGTGGTTAAGTTTTAAGTGGTTAAGTTTTAAGAAGATTTGTATAAATCGTTTGAGGAATTAGAGGTTTGGAAAAGGGCTTGCACGTTATCAGTGGAAATAATCAATGTTTTGAAGGGATGTAAGGAGTTTGAGTTGAAGAACCAGATGACGAAATCAGCGATTTCAATTCCTTCGAATATTGCTGAGGGGGCTGAGCGGAATTCAAAAAAGGAGTTTATTCAGTGGAAATCTCCTCGATGCTCCAGGGCCTGATAACCTCCCAAAAGAAAAAAATTCTTAACACTTAAAACTTAACCACTTAACACTTAATCACTTATAGAACCCTGAAACCTGAAACCTTCCCCCCCTCCCTCCTTGCTTCTGAACTGAAACAAAATTTCCCTGAGATTCTGTTTGCTTTCCTCTTTGGCTCCGCTCAGGATGGAGAGATACGCGAAGGAGCAGACATCGATCTTGCCGTTTGGGTGGAAGATGATACGAAGCGTGCCTTGTTGATTCCCCGGATCATCGGGGTGGTGGAGACCGTTACACAGGGAGTCTCCTGCGATCTTACCCTGTTGAATACTGCAGGGGTACAACTGGCTTTTGAAGCGCTGACGGGGAGGGAGCTGTTCATCCGCAACGAAGCAATGGATCAATATGCCGCCTGGTACTCCCTTACCTGCCGGGAGTATGAAGATGCGATTGCCTGGATGAAAAAACAATTAATTTACAGAGGCTATGAAGTACAATGGGATCATTGAAGCCAAACTCCGGATCATGGAGGAGAAGCTTGCCGGGATCGAAAGCTGGAACATCACCTCATTTGATGCATTACAGCACAGCTCCCTTCTTCAGAATGCCCTGGAACGCGCTTTGCAGGTCTCTGTAGAGGTGATGATCGATGTAAGCGAACGGCTCCTGGCGCTGAATCATATCAGTCCCCTACGGTCGGCCGCGGAGAACATGAAAAAACTGCAGGAATTGGGAATTCTGTCACCCCGTCCCGAATATGAAGAACTGGTAAAATTCCGTAACTTCATTGTTCACAGGTATGAACGGATCGACCTGGAAATTATCTACAACATCCTGAAAAACAAACTATTTCTGTTCCGGGAATTTATCGGGGAGATACGGCAGAAATGAAGAATTACGAATTAAGAAGATTTCCCCTCCTTTTTTGAAGGAGGGGTGGCACGAGCGGAGCGAGTGACGGGGTGGTAAATACCTGAAACCCTGAAACCTCGTCATTGCGAGGAGCCGAAGCTGCGAGCAGTAGCGAAGCAGGAAGCGACGCGGAACCTGAAACCTGATTTGAAAAAAGCCCTGATAACCGGCGTCACCGGACAAGATGGAGCTTATTTAGCGGATTTTCTGTTAAAGAAAGGATACAGGGTATTTGGGACCTACCGGAGATTATCCACCCCCAATTTCTGGCGGCTTCAGTATCTCAATATTTTTGATCAGATTGAGCTGCTGCCCTGTGATCTGATCGATAGTTTTTCGATCATTGAAACATTGAAAACAACCCGGCCTGATGAGATCTATAATCTGGCCGCACAAAGTTTTGTTGGAGCTTCATTTGAACAACCGATTGCTTCCGGTGAGGTAACGGGACTCGGGGTAACCAGGATGCTGGAAGCCATCCGGTTAACCGTGCCGGATGCCCGGTTTTACCAGGCCTCAACGAGTGAACTGTACGGGGATAACTCATTTCCGTTCCAGGATGAACATACGGTTTTTTGTCCGTCAAGTCCCTATGCAGCAGCTAAACTATATGCCCACAGCGTGGTCAGGATCTACCGGCAGGGATATGGACTTTTTGCCTCCACAGGGATTATGTTCAACCATGAATCGCCACTGAGGGGGATGGAGTTTGTGACCCGGAAAATAACCAATGCCGTGGCTAAAATCAAATTCGGACTGGAAAACTGCCTTGAGCTGGGGAATATTGATTCCAGCCGCGACTGGGGATATGCCCCGGAATACATTGAGGCCATGTGGTTGATGTTGCAGCAGGAGCGTCCTGACGATTTTGTGATCGCCACCAATACCACCCACACGGTCAGTGAATTCCTGGAAATTGCTTTTCAACATGCCGGTCTTGACTGGCATGAGTTTGTGAAGAGAGAAAAAAAATATCAACGGCCGGTTGATGTAAGTTACCTGAAGGGGGATTACTCAAAAAGCAGGGAAATACTGGGATGGGAACCCAGGACTGATTTCAGGAAACTGGTGCAACTCATGGTTGAACAAGATATGAAACGATGGGGCGACTGGCTTGGAGGCAAACACTTTCCCTGGGATGCATGGAATTATCCGAATGAGAAGAAGATCCTCTCCCGAAAACTGAAATATGAATAGAGGAGGAATGATGGAGGGCCTGCGGCCCTGATAGAGGTGCTTCGCACCTGATGGAGCCTTCGGCTGATAATCAGGCGCGAAGCGCCTTCATCAGGCACGTAGTGCCTCCATTTAAAACCCCCTTTTCAGAGGGGACTCATAATTCATAATTCATAATTCGTAATTCGTAATTGAAATGGACCTCGCCCCTTACGAAGAACGCCTCTCCCTGATGCGCTCCCTGATGTGGGACTACAACATCCCCCCGGAGGAGTGCCTCGAGGTGCTGGAAGGCAAACGCAAGAAAGCCGGCCATTACACCGAAGCCACCCTCTTCAGGAAACTCATTGAGTCGTACCCATGGTTTACAATCTTGTCAATAATTCCTCCTGAAAGAATAGCTCAGCTACTCACCGATAAAACAATCCGGTCAGTTCGATTCAAGTCATTAATTCCCCGGTATGAATTCATCCGCGATCAATTACAAAAAACTTTATAAACTTCAGGATAGAGTTCTCAACCTGCTTACCGGAAAGCTTGGCTCATTCTATTTGACAGGTGGAACGGCATTGGGAAGATATTACCTGCATCACAGGTTTAGCGACGATCTTGATTTTTTCGTCAATCGGGATATTAATTTCAAGGAGGAGACCAGGAGGATATATCTTTTGTTGCAGGAGAACATTCACGTTGATACAGGTTCGACCATTGATGCGGATGAGTTCGTCAGGATCTGGATTGAAGGGGAGGTTAGGATGAAGTTGGAATTTGTCAACGACATTGCTTTCAGGGAGGGCAAAACGTTGTTTCAAAATTCGATTCCGTTGGATAATCCGTTAAATATTCTTACAAATAAACTAGGGGCAATGCTCAGTCGCGATGAAGCAAAAGACATTTTTGATATTGTGACATTCGCCGGGCATTTTTCATTTAACTGGAAAACGATCTACCGGATTGCCATAAAAAAACAGATTATAAACGAACAGGACGTTCTGATGCGACTGACCACGTTTCCGGTCTCCTGGCTTCCCGAACAGAAATGGCTTCGTGAACCTGTAAATCTGGAGCAATTCAAGCAAAAACTCGACATCATCTCCCGCGATTTCCTCTTCGGCAACGACAACTCCCTGGGCGCCGGAAAAACACCGATAGAGGAAGCACGGCCGGAGGAGGAATGACGAATGAATTACGAAGCGAAGCCCCGCAATAAACGGGATAAACTCCGCGGAGTTCGGCGGAGCCATTTCAAAGCCAGAAGTCAGAAGTACAAAGTACGAACGCAAGTACGAAGTACGAAAAAAGAAAGTTTCCCCCCCTTATTTTAAGGAGGGGTGGCACGAGCGGAGCGAGTGACGGGGTGGTTAAAAAGATACCCGGAACCCGAAACCCTGAACATTATGAAAGGCACCTCATACATACCACTACTTATTGATAAGCTGAAACAAATCCAACCTGAAAAAATCATCCTGTTTGGTTCATATGCATATGGTGAACCGTCTGAAGATAGCGATATTGATATTTTAGTAGTTACAAGTGATAACAGGATCCCATTAAGTTTTGCGGAAAAGAGCCGGATTTACCTGAGAGTTTCCCGTGTCATTTCCGGGATCAAAGAAAAATATCCGGTTGATCTTATTGTTCATACCAAAGCGATGCATAACAAATTCATCGAAACAAATAGTTTGTTTGCCAGGGAAATACTTACCAATGGGAAAATACTGTATGAAAAAGATAACAAAGGATTGGTTACTTAGCGCAGAATCAGATCTTCTTCTGATCAAACAAATCCTGGGTCAGGAATCGCTGACCCATCAGGTCGCTTTCCATGTTCAGCAGGCAATTGAAAAGTCATTTAAAGCGGTAATTGAAGAATATGATCGTACTCGACCAGCTCTATATTGATGCCAGATACCCGGGTGAATTAGGCCTTTTACCCAACGGGAAACCAACTCCTGATGAAGCAAAAGGATTTATCGAACTGGCTGAAACCATTTATCACCGGATAAAAGAATTCCTCCAACAAACTCCTTAATCCGAACCGGAGCCCCGCAATAAACGGGATAAACTCCGCGGAGCTCGGCGAAGCCATTTCAAAGCCAGAAGTCAGAAGTACAAAGTACGAACGCAAGTACGAAGTACGAAAAAAGAAAGTTTCCTCTCCTTATTTTAAGGAGGGGTGGCACGAGCGGAGCGAGTGACGGGGTGGTTAAAAAGATACCCGGAACCCGAAATGCGAAGCATTCACGAACACCATTGAAAATAAATGATTTCGTGAGTAAACATTGAAACAGTCTCAGGGTTTCAGAGTTACAGAGTTTCAGAGAAAAAAATCAAATGAAAGTTCAACGTTTCGAAGATCTTGAAATCTGGAAGAATGCCCGTTCCCTTTGTATAAAAATCAGAGAATTATCAATAAAATCAACATTATCGAAAGATTTTTCACTTAAAGATCAAATCTTGCGATCCTGTGGATCCGTTATGGATAATATTGCTGAAGGTTATGAACGGGACGGTAAAAAAGAGTTTATCCAATACCTGTATATCGCAAAAGGAAGTCTGGGTGAAACCCGTTCACAAATACACCGCTGCGCCGATGCAAAGCATTTCACAGAAGAACAATATTCATCTTTGCTGGATGATTGCTTAAATCTGTCAGCACAAATTAAACATTTTATTAACTACCTGGCTAAAACAACGTACGAAGGACATAAGAAAATGTGAAACACTGAAACGCTGAAACGCTGAAACAGTCTCAGAGTTACAGAGTCACAGAGTTACAGAGTCTCTATTATTGAAACTCTGGAAGAACCCGATTTTATTTTTAATGGTGATTTTGGAGAGCTTCTTGCCGTGAGATTGTATTCTAAAACTCCAGTTACAAAAAACAAATATCTCGTTGTTGTATACAAAGAAACCGGGGAAAGAAATGGCTTTATTTTAACTGCATATTATTGCAGCAAGTACAATGCAAATAGGCAAATTCTATGGAAACAATAAAGATTCAGGAAAAAAAGGAAAAAATCAAATGGGATTATGATGGGGAAGCCGATGTCCTCTATATATCATTTGGGAATCCAAAAATAGCAGAAGGAATTGATATTGGCGATGGAACTATCATTAGAATTGATCCGGAATCAAATGAGATAAAAGGGCTAACCATTATCAACCCTGTTAAAAGAACACTGAATAGTATGGCACAAAATCTTTTATAGTGTTTCAGAGTTACAAAGTTTCAGAGTAAAAAGTAATGAAACCCTGAAACTATTTAATTCATGAATAAAGATAACTTACTTCAAGAGGTTATTTCGATAATAAAACCCTATGGAGTTAAAAAAATTATCTTATTTGGGTCCTATGCAAAAGGAAATCCAAATACTGAAAGTGACATAGATCTTTTAGTAATTAAAGAAATACCTGAGGATGAAGTCAGGGATTTCAGAATTCAACTTAAAAAACAACTGTGGATCACTTTGTCAAAGAAATTTCCAATACACTTTGACATTATAGTAGACGACGAGTCTAGAATAAACAAACGGATTGCAATGGGAGATTTGTTTTATAAAGAAATCTACACAAAGGGTAAGACGATCTATGCCTAATAGAATATTTGCAACAGATATCCTGGCCCCAGATACTTCATCCCTGGAAAAGAAGAAATAGCGTTGAATCTTTCGCTTGCAGAAAAAATCTTTTCGATCATTTCCGAGCATATTGAACATCCGTAACATAAGTCTCTTTCGTGTCGTTCGTGTTAAACGATGTTAACCACAAGGCACATAAAACTTAACCACTTAAAACTCTTAACACTTAACCACTTAAAACTTAATCACTTATAGAACACTGAAACAGTTACACGTAACAAATACAGTAAATCTTCGTACATTTGTATCAAAGAAGAGAATATGAAAAAGTTGAAATATATTGTGTATAAAGAAGACAAGTACTATGTGTCGCAGTGTCTGAACGTTGATATTTCAAGTTTCGGGAAAACTATTCAGGAAGCTATTGACAATTTGAATGAAGCGCTTGAACTCTATTTTGAAGATAACGATGCTGCTGAGGACATTATCTCCATCAAAGAAACTATGATTGGAGAAACACTGATTCATGTCTAAACTCTACTCCTCACAAAAAATAATCGATACTCTATGCTCCAGGGGCTTCCGGTTCGTTTCACAAAAAGGCAGCCATCAAAAATATCGCAAAGATGATTATACCGTAATCATTCCGGCTAATAGAAAAGAAATACCAAAAGGTACATTCCGTTCCATTGTTAGGCAATCCGGATTACGGTCAGAAGATTTCAAGTTTTAAGAAGATTTTTATAAATCAGCAAATTCAATTCCTTCGAATATTGCTGAGGGGGCTGAGCGGAATTCAAAAAAGGAGTTTATTCAGTGGAGATCTCCTCCATGCTCCAAGGCTTAATATCGTCTCAAAAGACTATAAAACCTTAACACTTAACCACTTAAAACTTAAAACTCTTAACACTTAACCACTTAAAACTTAACCATACACCCCCTGTACCCTACACCCTGTGTCGCATCCTGAAACATTGATCACTGCCGGGAAACCGGTGACCGGCGACCAGCTTATCGGCCGTCAGAAAGAGATCGAAACCATCAACCGGTACCTCGATCGACTTCTTTACCACACCCGACATCCTCTCCCTGGCAGCGGAGATCACCACCCGGGTGCTCTCCAACAAGAAGTGGAGTTGGTCGGTCTACCAGTTACGGACGCATCTGATGGAGCTGATGAAGAACATTCAGTTCCGGCAGGCGGTTGACCAGTACGAGTTTATCCTGGGTTTTGGGAATCCGCAACCCGACGAATGGGAGCTGCTGACGGAGAAGAGCTGCTGGGCCGGATCCTGGCCTTCACCGGAGGGCACCCATACTACACCCAGCTTTTTGCCCAGCAGGCAGCGCTTCTGCAAGGATTGAACAAATCCAAACCGGTTTCATTTGACCAGCTGCTGGAAGAGTCGCTGATCCTGGAGAACGACTACCTGGAAAAGATGTGGGACTCGTCTCGGCCTCCACCCCCACCCCAACCCTGACCGATCCACTCTTCAGGTACTGGATGAGAAAGCGCGTACTCAAGATGGAATGAGGAATGATACGCGATACGGGATACGAGATGCCGGATGCCAGATGCCGGATAAGAACGAAGGACGAAAGACGAAGGACGAAGGACGTAAAACGTCGAACGCAGAACACTGAACGCGGAACCTGAAACCTGATTTGAAAAAAGCGCTGATAACCGGCATCACCGGCCAGGACGGAGCCTATTTAGCCGATTTTCTGCTGAAGAAAGGATATAAAGTTTTCGGTACCTACCGCAGATTATCCACTCCCAATTTCTGGAGGCTTCAGTACCTCAATATTTTTGACCGGCTTGAGCTGCTGCCCTGTGATCTGATCGACTGTTTTTCGATCATTGAAACACTGAAAACGGTCAGGCCGGATGAGATCTATAACCTGGCCGCACAAAGTTTTGTCGGAGCTTCATTTGAACAACCCATTGCTTCGGGTGAAGTGACGGGATTGGGAGTGACCCGGATGCTGGAAGCCATCCGGCTGATCACACCGGAAGCCAGGCTTTACCAGGCCTCAACAAGCGAAATGTACGGGGACAATACCTTCCCCTTCCAGGATGAAGAGACGGTATTTTGTCCCTCAAGCCCCTATGCAGCAGCCAAGTTATATGCGCACAACGTGGTAAAGATCTACCGCCAGGGATATGGGCTTTTTGCCGCCACAGGGATCCTGTTCAACCACGAATCGCCGTTGCGGGGGATGGAGTTTGTGACCCGGAAAATCACCAATGCCGTGGCGAAAATTAAATTCGGACTGGAAAAAAGCCTCGAGCTGGGAAATATTGATTCCAGCCGCGACTGGGGATATGCCCCGGAATATATTGAGGCCATGTGGCTGATACTTCAGCATGAGAAGCCTGAGGATTTTGTGATCGCCACTAACACCACCCATACCGTCAGGGAATTCCTGGATATTGCTTTTC
>JADHVS010000006.1 GCA_016783865.1 Bacteroidales bacterium | reverse complement strand
GTTCTAGTACCTCGTAACTAGCAACTTGGTCTCAGCATCGGAAAGTGGATTTTATTTTGGTAGAAATTTTAAATGATATACATATACTATATAATATATTCTCCTAAATTAGCGGGATTGTTTTGAGCTTGAAATCTGATTATTAACCAACAAAATATTCTTATAATGCAAGAAAAAGTTTTAGATAAAGTAAAACCCGGAGTCCTGACAGGTGATGAAGTCCAGGAATTGTTCCGGATAGCAAAGGAAAACGGATTTGCCCTTCCTGCAGTGAATGTAGTCAGCACAAACTCTGTGAATGCAGTGATGGAATCTGCAAAGGTTGTAAATTCCCCTGTGATCATCCAGTTTTCTAATGGAGGTGCCGCTTTCTGGGCTGGTAAAGCAATATCAAATGATGAGCAAAGGGCAGCTATTATGGGTGGTGTCATAGGCGCAAAGCATGTACATCACCTGGCAGAAATGTATGGAATTGCTGTGATTCTGCATACTGACCATTGTGCCAGGAAACTTCTGCCCTGGCTCGACGGTCTGCTTGATGCGGGAGAACGGCATTTTGCCAAATACGGCAAGCCGCTTTTCAGCTCTCATATGATCGACCTTTCAGTGGAACCGATAGAGGAAAACATTGAAACCTGCAAGAAGTACCTTGAGAGGATGAGCAAGATGGGCATGACCCTGGAGATCGAACTGGGAGTAACCGGAGGAGAAGAAGATGGTGTTGACCACTCCGGTATGGATAGTTCAAAGCTTTATACCCAGCCTGAGGAGGTGGCCTATGCCTATGAGGAACTAAAGAAGGTTAGCGACAGGTTTACAATAGCTGCCGCATTTGGAAATGTTCATGGAGTATACAAGCCGGGCAATGTTAAGCTGACTCCGAAGATATTGGATAATTCTCAGAAATACATTGAAGAAAAATACGGATTACCTCCCAAACCGGTCGATTTTGTGTTCCATGGCGGATCAGGATCCAGCAGGGCAGAGATCAGGGAAGCCATCCGGTATGGTGTGATCAAGATGAATATTGATACCGATACCCAGTGGGCATTCTGGGATGGTATTCGCGGGTACGAAAAGACAAATCATGATTATCTCCAGGGACAAATTGGAAACCCGGAAGGACCGGATCAACCGAATAAAAAGAAATATGATCCTCGTGTTTGGTTAAGAGCAGGAGAGACAGCTATGGTGGAAAGGCTGAAGGTAGCCTTTGAAGACCTGTTGTGCACAAACAGAAATTAGATTTTGACCGGGTCGGGGTTATTATTGTAAAAATATGGCGCAAATAAATAGTTCCGGCAGGGATAGTTTTTCAAGTAATATTGGAGTGGTTGCGGCGGCTGCGGGATCTGCCATCGGACTGGGTAACATCTGGCGGTTTCCTTATGTTTTGGGGGAAAACGGTGGAGGAGCATTCCTGTTTATCTATCTTGGATTTGTATTATTGATCGGATTACCCGTCATGCTGTCCGAATTTACCATTGGAAGAAATACCCAGCGAAACAATGTGGGTGCCTTCCTCAAGCTGAAACCGGGTAAACCATGGTTTATGATTGGCGCCATGGGGGTTGTTTGTGCATTTATGATCCTGGCTTTTTATGCAGCCGTGGCAGGATGGACACTTGAATATCTTTACCAGTCTGTCACCAATGCTTTCACAGGTAAAAGCCCGGAACAGCTGAATCAGGATTTTGAAACTTTCAGGAGCCATTCAGGCTGGCCGGTCATCTGGTTTTTAATATTTATGGTTTTGACTTCCGGTATTGTGATGGCCGGAGTTAAAAACGGGATTGAAAAATATACCAAAATTTTGATGCCGGTCTTGCTGGTGATCATTATTATTTTGATCATTCGTTCCGTGACTTTGCCCGGAGCAGGTGAAGGTCTTGCATTCCTTTTCAAACCAGATTTTTCTAAGATCAGGCCAACAACCATCATTGAAGCACTGGGACAGGCATTTTTTTCATTGAGTATCGGGATGGGTACATTGATTACTTACGGTTCATATATTCAAAAGAGGGATAATCTTGCCAGGATAGCTTTTCATGTCTCCCTCGCTGATACACTCATTGCCGTTTTAGCCGGTATTGCTATATTTCCTGCTGTTTTTGCCTTTGGTATTGATCCCGCTTCTGATGAGGGTCTGGTCTTTATCACCCTTCCCAATATTTTTCAGCAAATGGCCGGGGGTTATATCTTTGCCCTGTTATTTTTCATCCTGTTATCGGTAGCAGCACTTACCTCTACTATTTCTGTACTTGAAGTTGTTGTTGCATTTATGACTGAGGAGCTGAAGATGAAAAGGAGAGTGGCCACCATACTGGCTTCTTCGGCCATCTCTGTTCTGGGTGTGCTGGCTGCCGGATCGTGGGGATGGTTTTCGGGCATTACTATTGCTGGTAAAAATATTTTTGGGGTACTCAACTGGACGGCTGCTAATCTGCTCCTGCCCATCGGAGGATTTTTCATTGTTATTTTTGTTGGGTGGTTTATGGGTAAAAACCTGGTTAAGGATGAGATCTCCAACCAGGGCAGCCTCAGAGCCAAATTTCTAGGTATATTTCTCTTTATTGTAAGGTACATTGCCCCCATTGCGATCATACTGGTTTTCCTTAATGGAGTGGGTGCACTGAACTTTTTATCATCCTGAGGATGCAATGTTTAAAAGATTCTTCAAGGAATATTTTACATTTACGCGGTCGGAACGAAACGGCCTGATCATTTTATTTTCACTCCTTTTCCTGTTGATTATTGCCAGAGCCACAATCCCTTTCCTGGTATCTGAAAAATTAACCGATTTTGAAGCATTTGAAAATGATTTGTCGTTTTTTGAAAGCAGTCTTCAAATTCAGGAAAAAACAGGGATTTCTGAACCAGATGGATTAACTTATAAGCCTTTCCTTTTTGATCCAAACTCGGCCAGCGAAGCAGATCTTTTAGCCCTTGGACTCGACAGATATGTTACCGGTAACATTATCAAATACAGGGAGAAGGGCGGAGGATTTTCATCGGCTCAGGATTTAAAAAAGATTTACGGACTGAATGATGAAGCCTATTTAATCCTGGAGCCTTTCATCCGGATAGATCCTGTTTCGTTTGATTCTGAGAAACAAAAACAGAACATGCAGGATGACCATGGTTCAGTAAATGGTGATAGCCTGAATCAGTTTGTCAGGGATGAATCTGTATCAGTTGGGGCCCAGGGCATTCAGGGAATTCCTTTCAGCTCAGGCGGTTTATTCATTCCCCTTAACCAGGCTGACTCCCTTCAGTTAATTAAATTACCCGGAATCGGCCCGGTGCTGTCCGGACGGATTATCAGGTATCGCGAATTACTGGGAGGATATTATAGTAAGGGGCAGCTCCTGGAAGTTTACCAATTGACTCCCGAAAGATTTGAAAGGATTTCCGACCTGGTCTGCATCGATACTCAAAATATTAATTTAATAGATGTGAATCATATTATGGTGGATTCACTTCCTTATCATCCTTACATGACCGAATATCAATTCAGGGCGATAATTAAATTTCGCGACCTGAATGGTCGGCTTGAGCGCATTGAAGATATCGCGGAGAATCGATTACTTCCTGCTGAGGTCTACGACAAAGTGAAACCTTATCTGGTAATCGAATAGGTGCCAGTTACTTGTTGCGAGTTACGAGGTACGAGGTACGAGGTGCTGAGTGTCTGGTACAGTTGGTTTTATAATGGTTGTTATTTAGCTCATTGTAATTTTAATGAATTGATATACAGTGTATTGGCTTAAAAAACCTGCAGCCTTTAACCTGCAGCCTGCAACTTCCTTTCGTAAGCTTTTCAGTATTAGCTACCTGCATTAAGTTATGTTATTTTATTGTAAAAAATGACCCTTATATCCTTTGCATTGAATTAAAAATTTTGTAATTTGTATAGGTGTCAAATTCCTGCATATTATTTAATATTCGCATATTCAGTTATTTATATAATCCTTAATTGATAAAGTTATGATCAAAATAAATAGAATGAATTTTTTTTGAATATTATTGAATTATTTTCAATGAATTTATAAATTTGCGGCTCAAATAATAAATAGAAAGGATCAATCATGATTGTTATTCCGGTTAAAGAAGGTGAAAACATTGAGCGCGCCCTTAAGAAGTTTAAGAGGAAATTTGAAAAGACTGGAGTCATTAAGGAATTAAGGGAAAGACAGGCATTTACCAAGCCTTCAATAAAGAGAAGACAAGAGGTTAAGCACGCTATTTATATTCAGAAGCTGCAAGAGAAAGAACTGTAATATCAGCCCAATACCCTTTCCCGGGCCAGATTTCCGCGTACGTTTATATTAATTCTTCCTGGCGTTTTTATGAGCTATAAGGAGTCCTATCTTAATTATCTACGATATGAAAAAAGGTATTCTATACATACCCTTCGTTCGTATGAGACAGATATGGATCAATTCCTTGAGTTTCTTGAAGACTCCGATTCTGGTGAAATTGCAGCGGTTGATTTTCGCGGGGTAAGGGCCTGGATCGTTTCCCTCATGGAAAAAGATATTTCCAGCCGTTCGGTGAACAGGAAGATAACCACCTTAAGGTCGTTTTTTAAGTTTCTGATGAGAGAACAGGTAATCGACAAGAATCCCATGGATAAAATTGTACCACCGAAAACTACCAAACAACTTCCTCATTTTGTTGAGCAGGACAAGATGTTGAGATTGCTGGATGATTATGAATTCGGGGATGATTTCAACGGCGTCAGAAACCGGCTTTTAATTGATATGCTATACATAACCGGGATGAGGCTGGCCGAACTGATTAACCTGACGGTACCCTCTGTTAACATGTCCGACCTGTCGATAAAGGTGTTAGGAAAAAGAAATAAGGAGCGGCTGATACCCTTCAATCCGGTTTATGTGGATGTTTTTAAAAAGTACCTGGCATTGCGAAAAGAGACCTTCCCGGAGATTAATCATGATTATTTTTTCGTTACTAATAAGGGAGCCAGGCTTTACGAAAAATTCGTTTACCGTGTGGTAAACAGATACCTGCGGTTTGTTACTACCATGGATAAAAGGAGTCCGCATGTTCTCAGGCATACTTTTGCCACTCATATGCTGAACAGGGGTGCAGATCTTAATGCCATCAAGGAGATACTCGGACATGCAAATTTATCGGCCACTCAGATATACACACATACCACTTTTGAGAAGTTAAAGACCATATATAAACAAGCTCATCCAAGAGCATAAAATTTGACAACGATATGGACATTAAAATTCATTCACTACGATTCGATGCAGACATCAAGTTGCTGGAGTTTATCCATTCAAAGATTGAAAAGTTGAATTTATTTTTTGACGATATCTTAAGTGTTGAGATCTGGTTGCGTCTTGACCGTTCTCAGGACCTTGAAAATAAATTGACAGAAATAAAACTTACCCTGCCCGGAGCAGAATTATTTGCTAAAAAACAATCACGGACTTTTGAGGAGGCAACCGACCTTGCCATAGAGGCTCTTAGAAGGCAGATTCACAAGCACAAGGGCAAACTCAAAAGAGCCTAAAAATAAGCGTTTATATTTTTGTGATATAAATAAAATATTTATACATTTGCGAACCGATTTTTGAGGGTACCCTGATCGATCGTTCTTAAACGTATTTTGCCGATGTAGCTCAGTTGGTCAGAGCAGCTGATTTGTAATCAGCAGGTCGGGGGTTCGAGTCCCTTCATCGGCTCGGACTATATTTGGGGAGATACCAAAGTGGCCAACTGGGGCAGACTGTAAATCTGCTGGCTGATGCCTTCGTAGGTTCGAATCCTGCTCTCCCCACATATTGCGGGAATAGCTCAGTTGGTAGAGCACAACCCTTCCAAGGTTGGGGTCGCGAGTTCGAGTCTCGTTTCCCGCTCAGCCAAGGCAAACCGGGTTATAAACGGGATGAACCAGAAAACAGTGTAAAACGGGATGAAGTTGATACTGTTTCCATGCCGATGTAGCTCAGGGGTAGAGCGCTTCCTTGGTAAGGAAGAGGTCATGGGTTCAATTCCCATCATTGGCTCGAAATGAAAACAGAGAGAAAATAATATTTATAATTTCTAATAACTAGATTATGGCTAAAGCAAAATTTGAAAGGACAAAACCGCACGTAAATATCGGAACCATTGGTCACGTTGACCATGGTAAGACTACCTTGACATCAGCCATTACAAGAGTACTTCACAAAGACGGACTTGCTGATATCATGGATTTTGATTCGATTGACAATGCACCGGAAGAAAAAGAAAGAGGTATTACTATAAATACTGCTCATGTTGAATATCAGACTTTAACCCGTCATTATGCGCACGTTGACTGTCCTGGCCATGCTGACTATGTTAAGAACATGGTAACCGGTGCAGCTCAGATGGACGGTGCCATCCTGGTTGTTGCAGGAACTGACGGACCGATGCCTCAGACCAGGGAACATATCCTCCTGGCCCGTCAGGTAAACGTTCCTAAGATTGTTGTTTTCCTGAATAAGGTTGACATGGTAGACGATCCCGAATTGCTCGAGCTTGTTGAAATGGAAGTAAGAGAGCTCCTTGATTTCTACGAATTCGATGGTGAAAATGTGCCAGTCATTCTGGGTTCAGCTTTGGGTGCGATGAATGGTGAGGCAAAATGGGAAGAAAAAGTTGTTGAGCTTATGGCAGCCGTTGATGAATATATTCCTATTCCACCACGTGAAATTGAAAAGCCTTTCCTGATGCCTGTTGAAGATGTCTTCTCCATTACCGGCAGGGGTACAGTTGCTACAGGAAGAATTGAAACTGGTGTTGTCAATTCAGGTGACGAAATGAATATTATCGGCCTGGGTGCTGATGGCAAGAAAACAGTTATTACTGGTGTTGAAATGTTCAGGAAGATCCTTGACAGGGGAGAAGCCGGTGACAACGTCGGACTGCTGTTGAGGGGTATTGATAAGAAAGAGATCAAGCGTGGTATGGTAATAGCCAAACCGGGCTCGATTACACCTCATACCAAATTCAAGGCTGAAGTATACGTACTTAAGAAAGAAGAAGGTGGTCGGCACACGCCATTCCATAATAACTATCGTCCGCAGTTCTACCTGAGGACACTGGATGTTACAGGTGAAATTCAGCTTCCGGAAGGAAGAGAGATGGTTATGCCTGGAGATAACGTAACCATTACAGTTGAGCTGATCTATCCGGTAGCTATCAACCAGGGGTTACGTTTTGCTATCCGTGAAGGTGGCCGGACTGTTGGTGCTGGCCAGGTGATCGAGATTATCGATTAGTGAAGCTCAGGTAGATAAGCTATAATATTATAGGAGTTCGGGATGATTATGTTCCGGACTCTGATCTGTTTTATAATCATTATCTACACGGGTGTAGCTCAATTGGTAGAGCGTTGGTCTCCAAAACCAAAGGTCGGGAGTTCGAGCCTCTCCACCCGTGCAACTTATCAGTGACTAAATGAAGATCAAAGCATATTTAGAGGACACCTGGAACGAATTGATTCATAAGGTATCCTGGCCAACCTGGTCAGACTTGCAAAGCAGTGCACTCATTGTAATGGTTGCTTCCTTAATCATAGCAATGATCGTTTTTGCAATGGATGTCAGCTTCAGGAATATCATGGAATTGATTTACGGTATATTTTATTAATATTTGAGGACGATGGGCGCTGTTGAAAAAAAATGGTATGTACTCAGGGCGATCGGGGGGAAAGAAAAGAAGGTGAAGGAAATGATCGAGAGTGAGGTCGCAAGGCTGAATCTTGAAGATTATGTTGCCCAGGTTCTTATACCAACTGAAAAAGTCTTTCAGATCAGGAGTGGGAAAAAGATCAGCAAGGAAAGAAATTTTTTCCCTGGTTATGTACTGATTGAAGCGACCCTGACCGGTGAAATTCCTCATATCCTGACTAACCTGCCCAATGTTATTGGATTTCTGGGATCAAAGGGTACTGTTGAAGCAACCCCCCTCAGAATGTCAGAAGTTAACAGGATTCTTGGAAAAGTGGATGAACTGGCTGCCAGCTATGAAGAGATCAATATTCCCTTCTTTGTGGGCGAGACAGTAAAAGTGATAGATGGACCTTTTAACAGTTTTACCGGAACTATTGAAGAGGTGAACGACGAAAAGAAAAAGCTGAAGGTTATGGTGAAAATCTTCGGCAGAAAAACTCCATTGGAGTTGAGTTTTATGCAGGTTGAAAAAGAAAGTTAACGTATCTCGGGTCATCCTGCTGTTATCCTTTTATTCTTGATATAAATTGAGAAGCTTCCTTAAGGAGTAACCTTGTGATAACCCGGTAATTAATCAGAAAAATGGCGAAAGAAGTTGCAGGGTTAATTAAATTGCAAATTCGTGGTGGTGCTGCCAACCCTTCACCTCCTGTTGGGCCTGCTTTGGGTGCAAAAGGAGTGAATATTATGGAGTTTTGTAAGCAATTTAATGCCAGGTCCCAGGGAAAAGCAGGTAAGCTGCTTCCTGTTATTATTACTGTTTACAGTGATAAGTCCTTCGATTTTGTTGTGAAGACTCCTCCAGTGGCTGTTCAACTGCTGGAAGCTGCAAAGGTAAAAAAAGGTTCTCCGGAATCGAACCGTGAAAAGATTGCTTCCGTTACATGGGACCAGGTTAAGGTGATCGCTGAAGAGAAGATGCCCGACCTGAATGCCTTTACAGTTGAATCGGCCATGAGAATGGTTGCAGGAACCGCGAGAAGTATGGGAATAACTGTTCAAGGTGAATTCCCGGTTAAAGAAAAATCATAGTGTGCGATGACAAGACTAACAAAAAACAGAAAGATAGCTCTTGAAAAAATAGAAGATGGCAAAGCCTATAGGCTGGGTGAAGCTGCCGATCTGCTGAAGGAAATTACAAGTACCAGGTTTGATGCCTCCGTTGATCTTAACGTGCGTCTTGGAGTAGATCCAAGAAAAGCAAATCAAATGGTCCGTGGTATCGTTACCCTGCCTCACGGTACGGGTAAAGAAACCAGGGTACTTGTGCTCTGTACTCCGGATAAAGAGAATGAAGCCAAAGAAGCCGGTGCCGATCATGTCGGTCTCGATGATTTTATTGAGAAGATAGAGAAAGGCTGGACCGATATTGATGTTATCATTACGATGCCTCCGGTTATGGCTAAGGTTGGTAAGCTCGGTAAGGTTTTAGGTCCCAGAGGACTCATGCCTAACCCGAAAAGTGGTACAGTGACCATGGAAATTGGGAAAGCGGTTACGGAAGTAAAGCAGGGAAAAATCGACTTTAAAGTGGATAAGTTTGGTATCATTCATACCAGGATTGGAAAGATCTCTTTCCAGTCTGAGCAAATTACTGAAAATGCAAAGGAGTTAATGAATACCATTATCAGGCTTAAACCACCCGCTGCCAAGGGCACCTATATCAAGAGCGTGTATTTATCAAGTACTATGAGTCCGGGCCTGAGGATTGATACCAAAAGCCTGGATGAATAAGAAAGTAATCTAATACGTACTCAGTAAATATTATGAGACGAGAAGAGAAAAATGCGATAATCAGCGAACTCGAAGAGAAGCTAAAAAAGTATAATCATTTTTACCTTGCCGATATTTCTGAATTGAATGCATCTGATACCAGCTTGTTGAGGAGAAGATGCTTTGAGAAAGAAATCCAGTTGGTGGTGGTGAAAAATACCATGCTGAGAAAAGCTCTTGAGAAGTTCGATGGCACGTTCGATGAACTGTATGGTTCATTGAAGCAATCAACATCGGTTATGTTTTGCGATACGGGTAATACCCCTGCAAAACTGATCAGGGATTTCAGGAAGGGACATGAAAAACCGATCCTGAAAGCCGCCTATGTTGAGGAATCGATCTATGTGGGCGATAATATGCTCGAGACACTTTCGACCATCAAGTCGAAAGAAGAACTCATTGGAGATGTAATTATATTGTTGCAGTCTCCAATGAACAACCTGCTTTCTGCACTGAAATCAGGTGGTAATCAATTGGCAGGTGCTTTACAGGTACTGGCCGAAAAAGAAGAATAATAAACAGAACTTTAAAATATCTTAAAAATGGCAGATGTAAATGCAATTGCAGATCAGTTGGTAGGACTGACTGTAAAAGAAGTAAGCGAACTCTTAGGTGTTCTTAAGGAAAAACATGGTATTGAACCGGCTGCGGCTGCAGTAGCTGTTGCTGGTCCTGCTGTCGCCGGTGGCCAGGAAGGCGTTGCCGAGGAAAAAAGCAGTTTTGATGTTATCCTTAAAGCTCCAGGTGGAGCCAAACTGCAAATCGTTAAACTCGTTAAGGAGTTAACTGGTTTGGGTCTGAAAGAAGCAAAAGGCGTTGTTGACGCAGCCCCCGCACCTATAAAAGAGGGTATTCCTAAAGACGAAGCTGAAGCAATTAAAATTCAATTAGAAGAAGCCGGAGCTGAAGTTGAACTTAAATAGAAAACGCTCTAAGTCTTTACTACAGGGTTTAGAACCTCATGTTTTGGGGCTCTAAACCTTTTGTTGTATTTAATAATATAAGTATTTAAATAAATACCTACGTAAATGGGCCCCAAAACAAACGTTGAAAGAATCAACTTTTCTTCCACCAAAAATCAGCTTGAATATCCCGACTTTCTTGAGGTTCAACTAAAGTCATTTCAGGAGTACTTTCAACTCGGTTCAACTCCGGAGGAGAGAAAAAAGGAAGGATTATATAAAGTATTCAGTGAGAACTTTCCCATAACGGATACAAGGAATAACTTCGTGCTGGAATTCCTTGATTACCAGATTGATCCACCTCGTTATACCATTGATGAATGCATTGAGCGTGGTCTCACCTACAGCGTTCCCCTGAAAGCAAAATTAAAGCTTTATTGTACCGACCCTGAGCATGAAGATTTTGATACGGTCATCCAGGATGTTTACCTGGGTACTATTCCGTACATGACTGACCGGGGATTATTTGTGATCAATGGCGCAGAAAGGGTGGTTGTATCACAGTTGCACAGATCCCCTGGTGTATTTTTCGGCCAGAGCATACATGCCAATGGAAGCAAGCTGTATTCAGCCAGGATAATTCCGTTTAAAGGATCCTGGATTGAATTTGCTACCGATATTAACAATGTGATGTATGCTTATATCGACCGGAAGAAGAAATTACCGGTAACCACATTGTTGCGTGCTATCGGTTATGAAAGCGATAAAGATATTCTTGAGATCTTTAACCTTGCCGATGAGTTTAAGGTTTCCAAGACCGGACTGAAAAAGATGGTAGGCAGAAAACTGGCAGCCAGGGTATTGAAATCATGGATAGAGGATTTTGTTGATGAAGACACCGGCGAAGTAGTCTCCATCGAAAGAAATGAGGTTGTCATCGACCGTGAAACAGTCATTGAAAATGATCATATTGATCTGATAGTGGAATCAGGCACCAAGACCATTCTTTTGCACAAAGACATGGCTGGCTTATCTGATTTCTCTATCATTTATAATACGCTCCAAAAAGATCCATGTAACTCTGAGGAAGAAGCAGTCCTTCATATCTACAGGCAGCTCAGGAATGCAGAACCACCAGATGAAGCCACAGCCAGGGATGTGATCGATAAACTGTTTTTCTCAGATAAAAGGTATGACCTTGGGGAAGTAGGTCGATACAGGATCAATAAGAAGCTTGGTCTGGAAACAGCAATGGATGTTAAGATCCTGACCAAGGAAGATATCATTATGATCATAAAGTACCTGATTGAGCTGATCAATTCGAAAACAGACGTGGACGACATTGACCACCTGAGTAACCGCCGGGTAAGAACGGTGGGCGAGCAATTGTACAACCAGTTCAGTGTTGGACATGCCCGTATGGCCAGGACGATCAGGGAAAGGATGAATGTGAGGGACAACGAAGTATTTACACCCGTCGACCTGATCAACTCCAAGACATTATCGTCGGTGATCAATTCGTTTTTCGGAACGAACCAGTTGTCACAGTTTATGGATCAAACCAATCCCCTGGCTGAGATGACCCATAAGAGGAGAATGTCGGCACTGGGTCCGGGAGGTTTATCCAGGGAAAGAGCCGGTTTTGAAGTAAGGGACGTTCATTATACACACTACGGAAGACTGTGTCCGATTGAAACACCTGAAGGACCAAACATTGGACTGATTTCTTCGCTTTGTGTATATGCAAAGATCAATAAGCTTGGTTTTATTGAAACCCCTTACCGGTCAGTAGTTGATGGTAAAGTCGATTTATCCAACGAATCGATAGTTTTTCTCAGTGCTGAAGAGGAAGAATCCAGGATGATTGCCCAGGCCAATGCCCCGATAGAGGATGATGGCGGGTTTACCAACCCAAAGGTAAAGGCCAGGTACGACGCGGACTATCCTCTAACAGATGCAGGAACAGTGGAACTGATGGACGTTGCTCCTAACCAGATTGCTTCCATCGCAGCATCGCTGATCCCGTTCCTGGAACATGATGATGCCAACAGGGCATTGATGGGATCTAACATGATGAGGCAGGCCGTACCGTTGTTAAGGCCTGAAAGCCCCATCGTTGGTACCGGTATCGAACAAATCGTCGCCCGCGATTCAAGGTTACATGTTGTAGCCGAGGGAGATGGAGTAGTTGAATTTGTTGATGCCAACGAAATATTGATAAGGTATTCCAGAACAGAGCAGGAGAAATTCGTTAGTTTTGATGATGACACCAAAAGATATAAGCTTTCCAAGTATAAGAAAACCAATCAGAATACCTGTATTAACCTGAGCCCGGTTGTCACTAAAGGGGAAAAGGTAAGGAAAGGGCAGATCCTGACGGAAGGATATGCTACAGAGAATGGAGAACTTGCGCTGGGCAGGAACCTGAGGGTAGCATTTATGCCCTGGAAGGGTTACAACTTTGAGGATGCCATCGTGATCTCTGACCGTGTTGTACGGCAAGATGTATTCACCTCGATTCATATCGATGAATACTTGCTGGAGGTAAGGGATACCAAGAGGGGAATGGAAGAGTTAACCTCAGATATTCCCAATGTAAGTGAAGAAGCAACAAAGAACCTCGATGAGAATGGATTGATCAGGATTGGTGCCCATGTGAAACCGGGAGATATCCTGATTGGTAAAATTACTCCGAAGGGTGAATCTGATCCTTCCCCGGAAGAGAAATTATTACGTGCAATTTTCGGAGATAAGGCTGGAGATGTAAAGGATGCCTCTCTGAAAGCTCCACCTTCACTGGAAGGTGTTGTTATTGACAAGAAATTATTTAGCAGGTCGGTCCGCGACAGGAAAGTCAAAATGGCCGCTAAAACCATCCTGGATAAGATCGAAGATGAATTCAAAGGCAATGAGGACGAACTCAGGAATAAATTAATTGACAAACTGTTTATCCTGGTCAATGGAAAAACATCCCAGGGTGTGAAAGATTATCTCGGTGCTGATATTATTGCTAAAGGCACCAAGTTTACTCAGAAGATCCTGCAGGAAATCGATTACCTGAATGTGAATCCTAACAAATGGACCACTGATAAGAAGAAAAATGATACCATAAAGGTCCTGCTCCATAATTATATGATCAAGTATAAGGAGATTGAAGGTATCTACAAGCGGAAAAAGTATAATGTTACCATCGGTGACGAGCTACCAACTGGTATTGTTCAATTGGCCAAGGTATATGTTGCCATGAAGCGTAAGGTTAAAGTGGGAGATAAGATGGCCGGACGACATGGAAACAAAGGTATCGTTGCCAAGATTGTACGCGAGGAAGATATGCCATTCCTTGAAGATGGTACCCCGGTCGATATCGTGTTGAATCCACTGGGTGTTCCTTCCAGGATGAACCTGGGTCAGATTTATGAAACTGTACTGGGTTGGGCTGGAAATGAACTGGGTGTGAAATTTGCCACGCCTATTTTCGATGGAGCATCTATTGATCAGATCACAGAATATACTGAAAAGGCAGGTGTGCCTAAATTTGGTAAGACTTATCTCTATGATGGTGGTACAGGCGAACGTTTTGATCAACCCGCTACTGTGGGTGTGATCTATATGCTGAAACTGGGTCACATGGTAGATGATAAGATGCATGCCAGGTCGATCGGACCCTATTCCCTGATTACGCAGCAACCCCTTGGTGGTAAAGCCCAGTTTGGCGGACAGCGGTTTGGAGAAATGGAAGTATGGGCCATCGAAGCATTCGGTGCAGCCAATATTCTTCAGGAGCTGTTGACGGTGAAATCTGACGATGTTGTCGGAAGGGCTAAAGCGTATGAAGCAATTGTTAAGGGTGAGAATATGCCATTACCTGGTGTGCCCGAATCCCTTAATGTGTTGTTGCACGAGCTAAGAGGACTGGGACTCAGCGTAAACCTGGTTTAGGTCCTGTTTTTCCTTGATTAGTAAATCATTAAAATAAATATATATGTCTTTCAGAAGAGATGTAAAAATCAAACACGACTATACCAAAGTCACCATCGGACTTGCTTCACCCGAAGAGATACTGGAACGCTCCAGCGGTGAAGTATTAAAGCCTGAAACAATTAATTACCGTACATATAAACCGGAAAGGGACGGACTCTTCTGTGAACGCATTTTCGGACCGGTAAAGGACTATGAATGCCATTGTGGAAAATACAAGCGTATTCGTTATAAAGGAATTGTGTGTGACAGATGTGGTGTTGAAGTGACTGAGAAGAAGGTGAGACGGGAGCGAATGGGGCACATATCCCTGGTGGTTCCCGTTGCACATATCTGGTATTTCAGGTCATTGCCCAATAAGATAGGATACTTGCTTGGTTTGCCGTCAAAGAAGCTTGATTCGATTATCTATTATGAACGATATGTAGTGATCAATCCGGGAATCAAGGCTGATGCCGGTGTTAATTACCTCGATTTCCTTACCGAGGAAGAATACCTGGATATCCTTGAGAGCCTGCCAAAAGAGAATCAGTACCTCGATGATGATCATCCGGATAAGTTTATTGCTGATATGGGAGCAGATGCATTGTACGCTCTCCTGGGCAGACTCGAACTGGACACATTATCATATGACCTCAGGTACAAAGCCAATACTGAAACTTCTCAGCAAAGGAAGAATGAAGCCCTCAAGAGGCTGCAGGTTGTGGAAGCTTTCCGTGCTTCAAAGGGTGTGAACAAGCCGGAATGGATGATCGTAAAGGTGGTTCCCGTAATTCCTCCCGAATTAAGACCACTCGTTCCGCTGGATGGTGGCCGTTTTGCCACTTCTGACCTGAACGACCTGTACCGCAGGGTGATCATAAGGAATAACAGGCTGAAGCGACTGATCGAGATCAAGGCACCCGAGGTGATCCTGAGGAACGAGAAGAGAATGCTCCAGGAAGCCGTGGATTCACTGTTTGACAATTCCAGGAAGGCAAATGCTGTAAAGACAGAAGCAAACAGACCCTTGAAATCACTGAGCGACAGTCTGAAGGGAAAGCAGGGACGTTTCCGTCAGAATTTGCTGGGTAAGCGGGTTGATTATAGTGCACGGTCAGTGATTGTGGTAGGACCAGAATTAAAACTGCATGAATGCGGGCTTCCGAAAGATATGGCGGCCGAATTATACAAACCATTTGTTATCAGGAAACTGATAGAAAGAGGAATTGTAAAAACAGTAAAGTCTGCTAAGAAAATTGTCGACCGTAAAGATCCCGTTGTTTGGGATATCCTTGAAAATGTATTGAGAGGACACCCGGTTCTGCTAAACCGTGCACCCACGTTGCACAGATTAGGGATCCAGGCTTTTCAGCCTAAATTGATTGAAGGGAAAGCCATCCAGTTGCACCCACTCGTTTGCACCGCTTTCAATGCTGACTTTGACGGTGACCAGATGGCGGTTCACCTTCCATTGGGCAATGCAGCTATCCTGGAAGCACAGATGTTGATGCTGGCTTCTCACAATATATTGAATCCTGCAAATGGTGCTCCTATTACTGTACCTTCACAGGACATGGTTCTTGGACTATATTATATTACCAAGGCCAGAAAGGGAACTGAAGATCACAAGGTTAAAGGAGAAGGATTTAGGTTCTTTTCACCTGACGAAGTTAAGATTGCATATAATGAAGGAGTGGTCGATCTGCATGCCATTGTACATGTGCGAATCCCCAATACCGGGCAGGATGAAAAGGGAAATGGCTTGGTTGAAACCTCTGTAGGCCGGATCCTTTTTAATGAGATGGTCCCCGAAGGAGTAGGATATATCAATGAATTGCTGACTAAAAAATCGCTCAGGGACATTATCGGAAACGTATTGAAAAAGACTGGTACTGCCAGCACAGCAAAGTTCCTGGACGATATCAAGGACCTGGGTTACAATATGGCCTTCAAAGGAGGCTTGTCGTTTAATCTCGACGATGTGATCGTTCCCGCTGAAAAGCAAATCTACGTCGACGAAGGTTATGAGCAGGTGGATGAGGTTGTTGAGAACTATAACATGGGATTCATTACCAATAATGAAAGATATAACCAGATCATTGATATCTGGACACATATTAATGCCCGGTTAACCCAGACTCTCTTAAAAAGATTAAGCTCTGACAATCAAGGATTTAATCCTGTTTACATGATGCTTGATTCGGGTGCAAGAGGATCGAAAGAACAGATCCGCCAGCTATCTGGCATGAGGGGATTGATGGCAAAACCACAAAAATCAGGTGCTACTGGCTCCGAGATTATTGAAAACCCAATCCTCTCGAATTTCAAGGAGGGACTGTCTGTATTAGAGTACTTTATTTCTACACACGGTGCCCGTAAGGGTCTTGCGGATACTGCACTTAAAACAGCTGATGCCGGATACCTTACACGTCGTTTGGTAGATGTATCACAGGACGTGATCATTTCCGAATTCGACTGCGGAACGCTCCGTGGTATAATGGCCACAGCCATCAAGAATAATGAGGAAGTGGTTGAATCACTTTACGAAAGGATTATTGGCAGGACAACGGTACATGATATTTACCATCCAATGACGGGTGAGATGATCGTAGCCCATGGAGAAGAAGTTACTGAAGAGATTGCCAGGGAAATTGATGAATCACCACTTGAGCAGGTAGAGATCAGATCGGTGCTTACCTGTGAGTCAAAGAAAGGTGTTTGTGGTAAGTGTTACGGTCGTAACCTCGCCACCGGGAAGATGGTTCAAATTGGTGAAGCAGTTGGTGTTATTGCCGCTCAATCGATCGGCGAACCAGGTACACAGCTGACGCTTCGTACTTTCCACGTTGGGGGTACAGCTTCCAACATAACAACCGAATCAAGTGTGGTTGCCAGGTATGACGGGATTGTTGAGATAGAAGAACTGAGAACCGTAGAAAGAAAAGATTATTCTGGTGGGAAGGTGGATATTGTGATCGGGCGACTGGCTGAAATGAGGATTATCGATAAGAATACCAAGATTGCGTTAACCACGAATACAGTTCCTTACAGTTCCAAGTTGTTTATCAAGAATGGTGCAGAAGTTAAGAAAGGTGACCTGATTTGTGAATGGGATCCTTATAATGCTGTGATTATTTCTGAAAGCGCTGGAAAGATTGAGCTGGATAGTGTTCTGGAAGGTATTACCTTCCGGGAGGAGTCGGATGAACAAACAGGTTACAGGGAGAAAGTGATCATTGAAACCAGGGATAAAACCAAGAATCCGGGAATTAAGATCCTGAATAATAAGAAAGATGTAGTAAAATCATACAACTTACCGGTAGGCGCACACATTATGGTAGATGCCGGAAACCAGGTACAGACAGGAGATATACTTGTAAAAATACCTCGTGCAGTAGGTAAATCAGGCGACATCACTGGTGGTTTGCCCAGGGTCACTGAACTTTTCGAAGCACGTAATCCTTCGAACCCCGCTGTTGTATCAGAGATTGATGGTGAAGTGACCTTTGGAAAGATTAAGCGTGGGAACCGTGAAATAGCCATCAAATCGAAAGAAGGAGAACTTAAGAAATACCTGGTGCCGCTGTCCAAGCAGATCCTCGTCCAGGAAAATGATTTTGTTAAAGCCGGGACACCATTATCAGATGGTGCCATTACTCCGGCCGATATCCTGGCCATTAAAGGACCGACAAAAGTTCAGGAATATATTGTGAATGAGGTTCAGGAAGTTTACCGTATGCAGGGTGTGAAAATCAATGACAAGCATTTTGAGATCATTGTTCGTCAGATGATGCGTAAGGTTGAGATTGAAGATCCGGGCAATACCAAGTTTCTTGAAAAACAGGTTGTCGATAAGTGGGAATTCATGAATGAAAACGATTGGATTTACGGTAAGAAAATCGTATTTGAAGAGGGTGAATCAGAAAACCTGAAACAAGGTCAGATCATTACAGCAAGGAAATTGCGTGATGAAAATTCAATACTGAAGAGGAGAGACACGAAGCAGGTGGAGTCACGTGATGCGGTCCCTGCCACATCAAGACAAATACTTCAGGGTATTACCAAAGCAGCATTGCAGACCAAGAGCTTCCTTTCAGCAGCTTCCTTCCAGGAAACAACAAAAGTATTGAACGAGGCGGCCATTTTTGGCAAGGTGGATACACTCGAAGGATTGAAGGAAAATGTCATTGTGGGTCATTTGATTCCTGCCGGAACGGGTGTGAGAGATTACCAGAGACTGGTGGTTGGATCACGCGAGGAGTATGAAAGTCTGGTGTCTCCTCAAAGCAAAATGGCCCCCGAAGTAATCAAGGAAGAAGATCAGTAATCATAATAATCAAATATTATGGAAGATAAGAAAGCACAGAAAACCCAGATCAATATTGAGCTGAAGGAGGACATCGCCCAGGGTGTATATTCAAACCTGGCAGTCATAACCCATTCCAGTTCAGAATTTGTTCTTGATTTTATCCGTGTTATGCCTGGTGTGCCAAAAGCAGAGGTGAAATCGCGGATTATCCTGACTCCCGAGCATGCCAAGCGACTGCTCATGGCCATGCAGGATAATATTAAGAAGTTTGAATCCGTTCACGGAGTGATCAAAAAAGTAGAAGGAGCCGGAGGACCTGTAGTGCCGTTGAATTTTGGTGGACCTACGGCTCAAGCTTAATCCGAAAAAATCTATATGGTAAAGGCTGATTTTTAGTTGTTTAACAGCTATTATTCAGCCTTTCTTTTTTGAACTGATTATAGATTATTACCTATTGCTATTTATTTATATATATATTTTTATATTTGTCAGATTAATAAAGAATTAGCCTTTTAACAGTCTAAAATACCACACCTATGAAAATCCTTGTTTGTATCAGCAATGTGCCTGACACAACAACTAAAGTCAGATTTTCCGACGACCAAACAAATCTTCAGACAGACGGTATCCAATGGATCATTAATCCATGGGATGAGCTGGCCCTGACCAGGGCGCTGGAATTAAAAGAGAGGCCTGATAGTCAGATCGAAAACATTACAGTAATCACAGTTGGAACAGCAATTTGTGAACCCACTTTAAGAAAAGCTCTGGCTATCGGTGCCGATGACGCCATTCGTATCAATGCCGATCCGTCTGATGCATATGTTGTTGCCGGCCAGATTGCAGAAGTTGTAAAACAAAAATCATTTGATATTGTTTTATGCGGAATTGAATCGAGCGATCATAATGGATCTGCTGTTGGCGGAATGCTGGCCGAGTTTCTTGGTTATACTTCTGTTTCTGCTGTTTCGGCAATCGGGATGGAAGGATCTGAAGTGATCATTTACCGGGAAGTGGACGGCGGAAAGGAAAAACTTACCGTACCTGTCCCGCTGGTAGCAATAGTACAGAAAGGCATCGCCATTGAACCGAGAATAGCAGCCATGCGCGGTATAATGATGGCCCGGCAGAAACCTCTGGAAGTAATCGTTCCTGTAACCATACAGCCAATCACTGAAACCATGGAGTTTGCATTACCTTCTCCAAAGAAACCATGTGTCATGATCAATGCGGAAAATGTGAGCGAGTTAGTGAAGATGCTGCAGAATGAAGCGAAAGTACTTTGAAGAAAGTGAAGAGTGACGAGTGAAGAGTGACGGGAGGTGTGAGTGTGAGATTTGGGTTTGGACAGATTGAAGGTTGCCACAGATAGAAGACACCTGGCAACCAGTACCTTGTAACTAGCCACTCTGCTATTATAAATAAACTATAAAATCGAAATATATGTCAGTTCTTGTTTATACTGAAAACTGGGATGGTCAATTTAAAAAATTGTCCTTTGAGCTGGTATCCTATGCCAGCAAAATAGCTGAAATGCTTGGTACTGATGTTACAGCTGTCTCGATTGGAGATGTTCAGGAGGATGAATTAAAGAAACTGGGTAATTATGGTGCCAAAAAGATCATAAGCCTTTCGGATGATAGTTTGAACAACCTCGATAACCAGGCCTATACTTCCGTGTTGGCAAAGGTGATTGAAAAGGAGGGCGCACAGGTGATCGTCCTGTCACATAACAACACCGGAAAGGCATTGGCCCCCAGGTTATCCGTAAAATTATCAGCAGGACTGATTTCGGGCGTAGCTGCATTACCGGAATCCATTGATCCGCTCGTGATTACCAAGAAAGTATTTAACGGGAAGGCTTTCTCCAAAGTTAAGATCACTTCACCGGTCAAAGTGCTAACCCTGTCACAGAATTCATATGAGCTGAAAGAAACAGACAACCATGCAGTGGTTCAGAATATCTCTCCGGAACTCGATGGGGCACCCAAAACTAAAGTTCTGGAAGTAGATAAACAGACCGGTAAGATCATCCTGACCGATGCAGAAATTGTGGTTTCGGGTGGACGAGGCATGAAATCGGCCGATAACTGGGCACCTCTCATTGAGTTATCTGATTTGTTAGGGGCTGCACTCGCCTGTTCGAGACCTGTTTCGGATGAAGGGTGGAGGCCCCATGATGAGCATACTGGTCAGACCGGGAAGATCATTGCACCCAATCTTTATTTTGCAATTGGTATCTCCGGGGCCATCCAGCATGTAGCTGGTGTAAGTTCCTCAAAATGCATCGTGGCAGTTAATACGGATAAGGATGCTCCTATTTTCGAAGCTGCTGATTACGGTATTGTAGGAGATGCATTGAAAGTAATACCCGAATTGATTAACGAAATAAGATCTGTAAGGTCATAGTTTTCTACCCTGTATGACTTTACGTGTATCTGTCTTCTTCTTAATCTCAACCAGATGATAAAACAACTTGCCTTTATTATTTCAGTATTGGTTACGCTTAGCATATTTTCCTATACTACAATCAGGTATATCAGGTTCTTCAAGATTACCCGGAAAGGATTTCGCGTCGACCGGCTGGGTAAAAGGTTCGGTGTTATGCTCAATGTGGCCTTCGGACAAACCAAAATCTTCAGGCGTCCCATAATAGGATTGCTTCACGCGCTCGTTTTCTGGGGATTTTGTGTGATACTTATTGGAAGTATTGAAATGATCATCGATGGACTTTTCGGAACAGAAAAGGTACTGAAAGGATTAGGCGTGGTATATGATGTGATCATGGCATCCGGTGATATTTTTGCGGGAATTGTTCTGTTGGCCATCATTGTCTTTCTGGTCAGAAGGCTTTTCATTCCTGTCAGGCGGTTTGAAGGGATTGAGATGAAAAGCATCTCACACATCGATGCCAATATTGCACTATCCCTGATTGGTATTTTAATGATCACCTTGCTGGGGATGAATATTTCTTATGTTAATCATGTAAATCATGGCGGGGAGGCCGGATTTGGTATTTATCCCTTAAGCCACTTGCTGGCAGCCTGGTTTCATTTATCACCCAATCAATCAGTTATTCTGTATGAAATCAACTGGTGGTCCCATATTCTTTTGATTTTCATTTTTGCGAACTATCTGCCGTACTCGAAACATTTCCATGTGTTTATGTCGGTTCCCAATACTTTTCTCAGCCGGCTGGAACCACTGGGTAAAATCGATACCATGGAAAGCATTACCAGGGAAGTGAAGATCATGATGGATCCGAACGCTGCCTTCGCCACCCCGGCAGATGGGGAGAAAGAGGACGTGCAAAGATTTGGTGTGCTGGATATTGAAGACGTTACCTGGAAGAACTATTTCGATAGTCTCGCGTGTACTGAATGCGGACGGTGTACTTCCGTCTGTCCTGCCAATATCACAGGCAAGAAATTGTCTCCCAGAAAGATTATCATGGATGTCAGGGCCAGGATGAAAGAGAAAGGACCAGGAATCATTAAAGAGGGGGCGGAATATTCAGATAACAAGACACTCATAAGGGATTATATTTCTGAAGAGGAGCTCTGGGCATGTACATTGTGCAATGCCTGTGCAAAGGAATGTCCTGTTAATATTAATCACCCGTCTTTGATCGTCGACATGAGAAGGTACCTTGTAATGGAAGAATCTGCCGGTCCGGGTGAATTGAATACCATCTTTTCAAATATCGAAAACAATGGTGCGCCCTGGCAGTTTTCTCCGGAAGACAGGATACTATGGGCAAGGGACCTGGTGATGAAGGGCAACATTCCGTTTGAATTACCGCTGATGGCGGACCTGGTGGCGCAGGACAAAAAGCCTGAATATCTTTTCTGGGTTGGTAGTGCCGGAGCTTTTGATGACAGATACAAGCAGGTAACCAGGGCATTTACAAAGATCCTTACCCACCTCGGAATCTCTTACGGTGTTTTAGGGAGCGAGGAATCCTCAAGCGGGGATGTGGCCCGGCGGGCTGGAAACGAAATGTTATTCCAGATGCAGGCATTGATGAATATTGAGATATTAAATGGTTATGAGGTGAAGAAGATCATTACCTGTGATCCGCATGCTTACAATACCTTTAAGAATGAATATCCCGATTTGGGAGGTAATTATGAAGTCATTCATCATACCCGGTTTCTGAATGATCAGATCAAGGCCGGTAAACTTTCTGTTGATGGGGATAACCTTAGTAATCAGGTGGTTACATATCATGATCCTTGTTATCTGGGACGGGCGAACGGTGAGTACAATGCCCCCAGGGATGTGTTGCGGGCACTTCCCGTAAAAAATACAGAAATGCCGCGAAACAAGAGCTTCGCATTGTGCTGCGGTGCCGGTGGAGGACAAATGTTCAAGGAAGCCGAAAAGGGTGATAAGGAAGTATTTATTGAAAGAACAGAGGAGGCACTGGAAACCGGAGCAGGAATCATTGCAACAGCATGTCCCTATTGCATGGTCATGATGACGGATGGATTGAAGTATAAAAACCAGGAAGAGAATGTCAGGAATTACGATATTGCTGAACTGGTAGCCATGGCTATCGGATTATAAATATTACTTTTGCACAGACCTGAAAACAACCAAATCAATTAACATGGCAGACAATCTTAAAGTTAAGGGAGGAGAGTTTCTGGTTAAAGAAACTGATCCTGCTGATGTATTTATACCGGAAGAGTTTGATGAAGAACAAAAAATGATCGGGCAGACCTGCGAAGACTTTCTTGAGGCGGAAGTTTTTCCGGTTCTTGACCGTCTGGATGCCCAGGAAGAAGGGCTTATGCGGAGCCTGCTTGACAAAAGCGGAGAGCTGGGTCTGCTTGCCATATCTATTCCGGAAGAATATGAGGGATTCGGACAATCCTTTATTACAGCGATGTATGCCAGTGAAATCATGGGTGCTGGATATTCTTATGCTGTTGCTTTTTCCTGCCATACCGGAATCGGCACATTACCCATTTTATACTATGGGAATGAGGAGCAGAGACAAAAATATATACCAAAGCTGGCCAGTGGTGAGTGGGTCGGAGCCTACTGCCTTACCGAACCGGGAGCCGGATCAGATGCCAATTCCGGATCAACAAAAGCTGTTTTAACTGAAGACGGGAAGCACTATATCCTCAACGGGCAAAAAATGTGGATCACCAACGCGGGCTTTGCCGATGTGTTTACTGTGTTTGCAAAAATTGATAACGACAGGGTGTTAAGTGCGTTTATTATTGAGAAAGGCTTTGAAGGGCTCAGCTTAAATCCTGAAGAAAAGAAAATGGGTATCAAAGGATCTTCAACCAGGCAGATATTTTTTAATGATTGCAAGGTGCCTGTGGAAAACTTATTAGGCAAGCGTGGCGAGGGATTCAGAATAGCGCTGAATATTCTCCAGATGGGAAGGATTAAAATGGGTGCCAGCGTGATTGGAGCTGCCAAAAGGGCAATCTATCATTCTGTTGTTTATGCAAATGAAAGAAAGCAGTTCAATTGCCTCATTGGAGAATTCGGAGCCATTAAGTATAAATTAGCTGAACAGGTGATCCTTACATTTGTTATGGAATCGGCTGTTTACAGGGCAAGCAAAGACCTGGACGATGCCATCAATTTTTATGTTGAAAAGGGAGAGGATAAGGGTCGCAATACCATGGAAGCCTTTAACCAGTTTGGTATCGAAGCCGCTGCCATGAAAGTATTTGCTTCCGAAGCTCTCGATTATATAGTGGATGAAGCTGTTCAGATCCATGGTGGCATGGGTTATTCAGCAGAAATGGAGGTTGACAAGGCATACAGGGATTCGAGGATCAACAGGATCTTTGAAGGTACCAATGAGATTAACCGGATACTTGTTGCAGATACTATTATAAAGCGTGGGGCAAAGGGCGAATTTCCGCTGATGGAGGAAGCTGAAAAAGTAATGGAAGAATTGGCTGGTCTGGCTGATATCAAGGCAGGTGATGAGTCATACTATGACAAGAAGAAAAGATATGTAAAGAACTTCAAGAAAGTGGCTCTGATTTTAATGAAGGCTGCTTCTGATAAGTTTGCCAGTAAGTTGGTTCATGAACAGGAAATAATAAACAACATCTCTGATATCGTCATGCAACTTTATGGTGCTGAATCTGCATTACTGCGTGTTCAGAAACTGGAAAGCATGAAGGGTGAATCCGCTGTTGTATTGTACAAGCAAATGCTCGATGTCTTTACCTATGATGCCGCCAGCCGGATCAGGAAATTTGCATTGGATTCTATTTACAGCTTTGTTTATGGCGATAACAGGGACAAAATGTTGAACGGAGTGAAATATTTTACTTGTGTTGAAGGTGTTAATGTGAAAGAAGCAAGAAGGTCGATTGCCGATATGCTCATTTCAGAAAATCGTTATTGCTTCTGATATAACAGGTCTTACCGCTGATGTGCGGCGTTTATAATTTTCTCAGCGGTCAATTCTACACATAATTGACCAAATCTATACAAGATATCGTATTTATTGGTGCAGGTAATGTAGCAACACACCTGGGTAAATCCCTGAGTAAGTATTATACCATCCGTCAGGTTTTCAGCCGTACTGAAGAATCGGCCTCAGCGCTGGCTGAAACTGTTGAAGCCAGATGGATCACGAATACACGTGCGATGGATTATTCATCCGACGCATACCTTCTTTGTCTGCCCGACGATCAATTGGTGCCTGTCTTAAACAGGATGAAATTTCAGGACCAGTTGCTTATACATACTTCGGGAAGTGTCTCAATGGATATCCTGAAAGGATACAGCAACAATTACGGCGTTCTTTATCCCGTGCAGACCTTTTCAAAAGCAAGACCGGTGGACCTGCAACAGGTTCCCATATGTATTGAGGCCAATTCAATTGAAAATGAAGGAGCCATATTTAAGATGGCCAGCCGCTTATCCCGGAACATACAAATGCTTAGCAGCGATAAAAGAGTCATTATTCATATCGCTGCAGTGATTGCATGTAATTTTGCTAACCATATGTATGCACGAGCTGAGGGTATTATGGATGCTAATCAACTGGATTTTGAGTTGTTAAAACCCCTCATTCTGGAAACCGCACATAAGGTCATGGAAATGAGTCCCGGGAAAGCCCAGACAGGTCCTGCTAAGCGAAATGATCAAAAAATAATTCAGGAGCATATCAATAAGCTCCGGGATAGTCCAGAGTTGCAAAAATTATATAGCTTTGTAAGTACGAGCATCTCTGATTTCACAGGTGTTCAGGGAGAATAGAAAAGAGCCGTTTTGATTATTTCGTACCATCTCAAACATTTTATGAAAAATTATAAAGAAGACCTGATACGAATAAAAGCCTTTCTTTTTGATGTTGACGGGGTATTGTCGAACGCCAGGTTCTATCTTCATCCTGAGGGAGACCTGATGAGATCGATGAACATTAAAGACGGGTTTGCACTGCAATATGCCGTCAGGAAAGGATATGTGATAGGGATTATTACCGGCGGGAATTCGGGATCGGTCAGCAAGCGTTTTCATCATCTTGGAATTGAAGATATTTATTTAAAGTCGAGGGATAAATTGGTTGATTTTGAAGAGTTTATCACTAAGCATAGCCTGGATCCCGATGAGATCCTGTATATGGGTGATGATTTACCTGACTATAAGGTAATGCAGAAAGTAGGTTTTCCTGCTTGTCCGTCTGATGCTGTTGAAGAGATAAAATCAATATCAAAATATATCTCTGACAAAGTTGGAGGAGAAGGTTGTGTGAGGGATGTGATTGAACAGGTTTTGAGGCTTCAGGGAAAGTGGATGCATGATGAAGCATTCCACTGGTAAATATATCAGTGACCAGTGATCGGTGATCAGGGATCCGGAATCTGGTTTTATTCTAAGAGATGCTGAACTGAATTCAGCATGACAATATGATACATTTTTTCAAACTTATCCGTTACAAGAATTTACTTATCATTGCGGCCACACAATATCTGATGAGATATTGTATTGTCTGGCCTATCATCAGAGTCAATGGTTTCGAACTTCAGCTCGACAATCTGCATTTCTTCCTGCTGGTTTTATCTTCAATGCTCATCACTGCAGCCGGTTATGTGATCAATGATTATTTTGATACCAAGACCGATATGCTGAACAGGCCCAGCACGGTCCTGGTCGGTAAACAAATTTCACGTAGGACGGCTATGTTTATTCATATAATGTTAAATATAGCGGGTATTGGTCTGGGGATTTATTTATCGGTTAAAATTGGGATCCTGGCGTTGGGAGTGGCTTACATTCTTGCATCCGGGATTCTTTGGTTTTATAGTACCACCTATAAACGGCAGTTTCTGATCGGTAACCTTATCGTATCCATCTTTACCGGAGTTGTCCCTTTTGTGGTAGTACTGTTTGAAGTGCCATTGCTCAATGAAGCTTACCGGGACATTCTGCTTGAGTATAATATTAACTTCAATGGTCTGTTTGCCTGGGTTGGTGGATTTGCTTTTTTTGCATTCCTTTCAAATCTGGTCAGGGAGATCATTAAAGATGTGGAAGATTTTGAGGGTGATCTCGCATTTGGACGGAATACACTTCCTGTGATCCTGGGCATTAAAATAACCAAGCTGATAATAATAGTGCTGATCCTGTCCAATATTTTTGCCATATCATATGTCTATATAAAGTATCTGTTTTATACCGTTAATGGCAACTATGACCTGATCACCATGTTTTACCTTCTGTTATTCCTTATCGTTCCTTTCTTTGTTCTTGCCTGGATCATTTTTAAAGCTGACAACAAAGATGATTACCACAGGGCCAGTAACATAACTAAGATTATTATGCTGGCCGGTATAACCTATTCCATTGTTGTTTACTTTATCATTTCAAATTCATTTTAATAATGGATCATGGTTACTGAATTGTTAAATGATTATCAGGTAATCCTTGCATCTCAATCCCCAAGGCGACAACATTTGCTGACTGAGCTTGGAATCCCTTTTGAAATATTGGTGAATCATGATATTGAGGAAACCTATCCTGAAGGATTGTCAAAGGAAGAAATTCCTGTCTATCTGGCCAAAATAAAAGCCCGGGCTGCCATGCCCGTAATATCGGATAAAACGTTGTTGATCACTGCTGATACTATTGTCTGGCTGGAAGGGCAGGTTGTTAACAAACCAGCTGATCATGCAGATGCCATTCGCATGCTTCACAGTTTATCCGGGAATATGCATGAAGTGATTACAGGGGTATGCCTGACACTGCCTGATAAACAACATACTTTTTTTGCTTCAACTTTTGTATATTTTTGCGATCTGACCGAAAGTGAGATCAGTTATTATATCGACAAATGGCAACCCCTCGATAAGGCAGGAGCCTACGGCATTCAGGAGTGGATTGGATACATTGGGATTGAGCGTATCGAGGGATCCTATTTTAATGTGATGGGATTACCCGTTCAAAGATTATATCAGGAATTAAAATCATTTTTAAGTGTTTGATCATGATAAGTACTTTTAAAAAAATATTTATTCTTTTTGTATTAGTTCTGCTTGGGTTTGGAAAAGCATCCGGGAAAGAGGGAATGTGGCTTCCTGTGCTGCTGGACCAGCTCAATATTGAAGATATGCAGGCGAATGGATTTAAGCTTTCTGCTGATGATATATACAGTATCAATCAGGCTTGTATAAAGGATGCCATTGTATTATTTGGCAGGGGATGTACCGGAGAAATTATTTCTGATGAGGGCTTGATACTAACCAATCATCATTGTGGATTCGGAAGGATACAATCGCATTCGAGTGTCGGAAATGATTACCTGACAGATGGATTCTGGGCCATGTCGCGGGATGAGGAGTTGCCTAATCCTGGTCTTACTGTGACTTTCCTGAGAAAAATGGAGGATGTAACTGACCGGATATTGAATGGTGTCTCTGATGAAATGGAGGCTGATGACAGGAGGATTACCATCTATCAGAACATCGGGGAATTGAAGGAGGAAGTTATCGGGGATTCACATCTGAACGCGGATGTTCTGCCTCTTTTTTATGGGAACCAGTATTTCCTGTTTGTTTATGAGGATTATCTTGATGTCAGGTTGGTAGGTGCGCCCCCATCGGCAATTGGAAAATTTGGATACGATAACGATAACTGGATCTGGCCAAGGCATACAGGAGATTTCTCTTTATTCAGGATTTATGCAGGCGAGGACAATCAGCCAGTTGTTTATTCTCCTGATAATAAGCCATATAAGCCAAAAAAACATCTGCCCATCAGTCTGAAAGGTGTTTCTGAAAATGATTTCACCATGGTGATGGGATACCCTGGATCGACCTTTCAGTTCATTACTTCACATGAGTTAAAAATCATAACTGAATTGAGTGTTCCTAAAAAATTTGATGTAAGGACCATCAGGATGGATATCATGGATGAGGAGATGAAGAAAAGTAATGCAGTTTATATTCAATATGCATCGAAATACAGTGGTGTGACCAATGCCTGGAAGAAATGGGATGGGATGTTGAAAGGACTCGACAGGTTGAATGCGATCGAGGTAAAACAAAAGCGTGAGGCTGAATTTAACGACTGGGTGGCAGGGAATCAGGACAGAAAAGAGAAATACGGGAACCTGATGGATGATTTTAAGAAGATATATGCGGAGTTAGAGACCTTATACCTGGCGAATGATTATGAGCGGGAAATTGTGGGATCGATCGAAATTCTCAGAATGGCATCCAACCTGGACAGGTTTCTTACGGATGCCTTATCCATGGACAGATCTTCTGAAGAATATGAAAATGCCATGAAGGAATTTAAAGAGGACATTAATTCCTACTTCAAAGATTATTATCAACCTATCGATCAAAGAATCTTTCAGAGATTGATTGAAGTTTACCAGACCGACCTGGAGCCCGAATTTCACCCGGAGCTATTTACCGGCAGGCTGAAGAAAAAATACAAGAACGATTATAAGAAATTCACGGATTGGGTTTATAAGAAGACGATACTCACTGATCAGCAGTCATTATTGGATTTGGCAGATAATTTTAATGAAAAGACAGCTAAGAAGGTTCAGGAAGATCCTGCATATCAGTTAAGGAAGCAATTTGATACGGTTCTTGGAATTTCAGGCTCTGAATATGATCAGTTAAGGGCTTTATTGAGTCAAAAATACAGGTTGTATGTGGAAGGATTAATGGAGATGGAGAAGGAGACTGTTTTTTACCCGGATGCCAACCTGACAATGAGAATAACTTATGGCAAGGTTGAGGAATATTTCCCAAGGGATGCTGTCAGGTATGGATATCTGACTACCTTAAAGGGAGTTATCCAGAAAGAGGCAACGGGAGGTTACGATTATGTCGTTCCTGACAGGCTTAAAACACTTTACCGGGAAAAGGATTTTGGTCCGTACGGAGTGGATGGAACCATGCCGGTTTGCTTTATTGCCAGTAATCATACTTCGGGTGGGAATAGCGGCAGCCCGGTACTCAATGCTGAGGGCCAGCTGATCGGCCTCAATTTCGACAGGGGCTGGGAAGGTACTATGAGTGATTATATGTATGATCCGGAGCAGTGCCGCAATATAGCCGTAGATATAAGGTATGTGCTCTTTATTATTGACAAATATGCAGGGGCGGGACATTTGATAGATGAGCTAACGCTAATCGGTGAGTAATGAATCGTGAATCGGAAAACCCGGAACCCGAAACCCACACCCTACTGACTACTGACTACTGACTACTGCCTACTGCCTACTTCTTTTAAGTTATGTCAAATATTTATATACGCGTTAATGGCACAGGCAATGCCTGGCCGGTATTGCTGGGGACGGATCATCCCTTTTACGATCACCAGCAATACAGGGAGTTGTCAAATGCTTCATTCTCAATCATTAAGGCTTCCGGATTGCCATTTACAAAAGAAAATATCGATTGGGAGGTTTTAATTGATGCGGGCCATGGCATTGTTCAATACCTGCTTCAAACCCAAAACCGGCTGCCTGATGCAATCTGCCTTACCCATTCACACCTCGATCATACTTTGTCGCTTGATTGGATCATCCAGAGTTATTATAAGTTCCACGAAAACAAAAAGAAAATCCCATTATATGTTGGCCGGAAAGGCTGGGACTTTGTTTGCCAGTCGTTCCCGCAGGTAGAGGAGCTGGCCGATTTCAGGGAACTTAAGCCGGGGGCTGGTATTGATATTGATGTGGCACCGGATCTGATGCTGACTTCATTCCCGGTGTTTCATGGAGAGCGTGTATCATCAGGTCCGGAAATGCTTGTGTCTGAAGTGAAGAGCGGAGCAAAGGCTGTGTTTACAGGAGATGTATTATGTCCCCTCCTAAGGAAGGCCGATTACAGGTATATCCATGACTCAAAGTACCTGTTTACAGATGCGAATAACAGGTTTCCATACACCCGGTCGAATCACTGGAGCTTCACCATTTAGACTCAAAATTTATTGTCCCAAAGGCGGGTGATGTTTTTGAATTGACTTAATTCTTTGGTTTATTTGCAACTTCATTTCTCAACACTATATTATCCATGGAAACAAGTTTAGGAGTTCTTACAGTAACGGCGGCAACCATTGCATTGGTGCATACGGTAATAGGGCCGGATCATTACCTGCCGTTCATCGTTATTTCAAGAGCAAGAAGATGGTCGCTGATTAAGACTACCTGGGTTACCATCCTTTGTGGCATCGGACATGTCGGTAGTTCAATCCTTATTGGTTCTATTGGAATAGCAGCCGGAATTGGAGTTTCCCGGCTGGAGGGAGTTGAGGGAGTGCGGGGAGACCTGGCTGCATGGCTGTTCTTTGCTTTTGGACTGGGGTATATGGTCTATGGATTAATCAGGGCCTATAACAAGAGGCCTCACAAGCACGTGCATCTCCATACTGACGGTACCGCACATGTCCATGAACATGTGCATGCAGATGAACATTCACATTATCATAAACCAAATATTACTCCCTGGATCCTTTTTACAATTTTTGTCCTTGGACCCTGTGAACCTTTGATCCCTGTTTTAATGGTTCCGGCAGCAGATAAAAGCACTTGGGGGATTGTCATGGTCTCACTGGTATTTTCGCTGGTTACAATAGTGACCATGGTCATTATGGTAATCCTGACCTCTTACGGATTGAAATTTGTAAAACTTGGTAAGGTTGAAAGATACACACATGCACTTGCCGGGGCTACCATAGCCCTGAGCGCCTGTGCAGTGTTGTTTTTAGGATTATAGCCGTGAACCGTGAGTCGGAAAACCAAAAACGAAGAACAATTCATTCAGCCAGGTTAATAAATTCGTACGTATTACCGCTCCACTCCATGAATTTCATGAAATGATCGAATGCGATCACCAGAGTGGCGGTGTTAATATTGGGATGGAAACTAAGCTTAGATGAAGTTTTTAATTTCTCATCAATAAAAATGTGAACATGATTTTCACTGTCATTGATCAGTCCGAAAGGGGAGACTGATCCGGGTGTCAGTCCCATGTATTTCTCCAGTCTCCTGTCTGAGCCCAGGGATAGCTTCCCCTGTTTCAGCATTTGTTCGAGATCCCGGATAGCGAGCCGGTTGGTATGTTCCAGGATCACCAGGTAGTGCCGGTTTCCTTTGTGGTTGCGGAAAAACAGGTTTTTGCAATGGGTGGAATCAATCCCTTTCCAGTGCCTGATTGCTTCTTCGACAGTTGGTACAGCAGGATGTTCGTGATAATCAAATGGAATCTCTAATTCATCCAGGATCTGATATAATCTGGGATCTCCGTTCATGGGTTGTAGTATTTGGTTCATCGTTCATCGTTAAAGAAGTAAACTGTAGACAGTAGTCAGGAGATTATTCATATTAATTCTTTTACCTTCTGGATTATTCGCTTCACACAGGCATCCGCACAACCTGCTCATGAAAATTTCATACGCTCCGCTTCTGAAATTGTACTGAATTCTGGATTCTGTTTTCTGACTTCATTTCAGGTCACTCTTTACTGTCCCAATCAGGACCGGATCTTCGCCTTCATGGATACCTGTAAGCTTTACTTCCTGCAACATATTATTCTTCATGCCGGGATGGGTGAATTCAACCGGCACATACAGTTCACCATATCCCAGTCCACTGTTTCCATTTACTTTTTCCACAAGGACAGTTTGTGTTTTTCCGATAAGGGATGAGCGATAGGATCGTTTGTTTTCTTCTGAAATTTTCCGGATGATCTCACTTCTTTCATTTTTTATTTTATATGGCACCTGGCCGGGCATCCGGTCGGCCCTCGTTCCTTTTCTTCGGGAATACCTGAAAGTATGGATATGGCTGAATCCTGCATCGCGAACCACCTTGCAGGAGGCCTGAAAATCCTCATCCGTTTCTCCCGGGAATCCTACAATTATATCGGTAGTGAAATTGAAATCTGCATATTTACCACGGACCTTATCAATAATGTTCAGGTATTCCTGCAGGTTGTATATGCGCCTCATCCTGAGTAATACCTGGTCTGAACCACTCTGGACACAGAGATGAAGGTGGGGCATTAATTTCGGATTCGAGAACAGCTCAATGAATTTATCTCCGAATCCTTCCGGTTCCATTGAAGAGATCCGAACCCTGAAATCGCCGGGGATATCCAAAATTTTCGCAACCAGATCTTCAAAAGAGGTTCCTTCCCATTGGTATCTTCCAATATTTACACCTGTAACCACTATCTCTTTGAATCCAAATTCAAGCACCTTCCGTATATTATCCAGGATATCAGGTACAGGTCTGCTTATTGCACGTCCCCTTACAAACGGAACGATACAAAATGTGCAGTAATTATCGCATCCATCCTGAATCTTGATCAGGCTCCTGGTAAGTAAGGTTGTTTTGGCTGGTTTATAGCTGAAAACATCTGGTTCGAAGCTCAGAGGATCCATAATCTCCCCCTCAAAATGGGCCTCTACAAGTGAAAATATGGAACTTTTTCTGGTATTTTCAACGTAATAGGTGACGTTCCGGTTGGCCGGATGTTCGATCCTGGGATTGGTAATCATGCAACCTGCAGCAATAACCATTGCATTGTTGTTTGTTTTTGCTGCCTGACTGATGAGGTTCCGGGATTTTTTATCACTCTGACCCGTGACCGTGCAGGTATTTACAACATATATATCAGCAGGATCATTGAAATCGACCACCTGGTATCCTGCTCCGGTGAACTCAGAAACCAGCGAATTGGTTTCAAACTGGTTTAACCGGCATCCCAATGTTTTAAAAGCTATTTTTCTTATCATCACCTAATCTTCTCAGGTTCTTTTACATCTGCCAACTTGCCTTCCACTGAGAAATCAGCAGCTGAGTCAATCTCCACTACCACAAATTTCCCTATTAATTCTTCTTGACCGGATTTAAATCTTACTATGATCCTTCCTTCGGTATATCCGGAAAGAAATCCCGGTTTCCTGTCAAAACCGGTGACAAGAACAGTGATCATTTTTCCTGTTAATTGCTCATTGTGCACCCTGGAATGTTTTTTTAATTCTTCGGATAGAATATGCAGTCGTTCTTTTTTCATTTCAACAGGAATATCATCGACCCACCTTGAACTTACCGCTCCCGGACGCGGCGAGTACATGGCAATGTAGGCCATGTTGTATTTAAACTCTTCCATGACCTTACGGGTGTTCTCAAATTGTTTTTCAGTTTCTCCGGTGAAACCGACAATAATATCTGTAAAAATGGTTGACTGAGGAATATGTTTTTGAATGGCATGAATGATATCCCTGTATTTGGCAACAGAATGGTTCCTGTTCATTTTGATAAGTACCTTCTCATCACCAGACTGGATTGGCAGGTGAATCTGTTTTGCAAGGCATTTATATTTACCAATTACCCTGATCACCTCCTCAGTCATGTCTTTAGGATGCGGAGATGTAAAGTAGATCCAGACCTTTTTGCCGCTGGCATCTCCAACCATTCCAATCTTATCCAGCAAATCAGAGAAAGAGATTTCATCTCCCTTCTTTTCCAGCCCATAGGAATTAACGTTTTGTCCCAGAAGAGTAATCGATCTGTATTCCTGGTCGATCAGGTTTTTAATTTCTTCAAGGATCTCACCGGATGGTCTGGAAACCTCCCTTCCTCTTGTGTAAGGTACAGCACAAAATGTGCAGAATTTATCGCATCCGTTTTGTATGGGGACGAATGCTTCAAATCCTGAGGTGTAGGTTGGATTGACTTTCCAGAAACTTCCCAGTTCAATATACTTTACAGGTTTCAGTTGCCCGGGTTCATATGCCTGTATTTTTTCCTGATGTTCCGCCAGAGAAGTAAGTTCCAATGTTTCAGATCCAGGTTCCAATGCCAGTTTGTTGTCCGGTAGATTCAGTTCTGGTTTCTCCTGTTTTGCTGCAATGCCCAGTGGAGTTACAATGCCATATTGTCTGATGATTGACTCCAGTTCCGGCAGATCGTCCATAGTAAAGACAAGATCGAACAGCTTAAGGAATTTCTCCTTATCAGACGGCAAAACACATCCCGTGACAAAAGAGATCAGGTTTTTGTTTTTCTTCCAGTGGTTCCATTTATGAATGCGGGAATACACCTTGTCGATGGCTTTTTGTCTGACCGAACAGGAAAGGATTCCCAGCATATCGGCCTGATCTTCCTGGTCGGTCCATGCATACCCCATCTGTTCAATGACCGTTCTGACACGTTCACTGTCTGATTTGTTCATCTGGCAACCCAATGTGACCAGGTGGTATTTCATGTTTCCCGCTTAAAAATATACTTCCGCATTCAGATTCTCTGATGGAACACCCTGCTCTGTGAGGATATCATATGCATCATGAATCATATTACTGTAGCCGCAAAGGTAACAAAGGGTGTCCTTATTCACCGCGTTACTCCGGATATAATCGGTTACACGCCCGTGAAAAGTCCCCTGCGGATCTTTTGTTGTACAAAGTATGTACCTGTTATCCATATAATCCTTTTTTCAGTATCTCCGGGCAGACCAAGAGAAATATATTGTCCCGACTGGAAACTCAGGTTCTTTCTTTCCAGTCGGAGAATATAGGTGGTTGGAGTAAGGTAATCAACCTCTTTTACAGATATAATTGAATCCTGCGAGCGCATTCCCCGTAGCTTGCTGCGGGGTTAGCGAGCGCAATTAAAAATTTATATAAAGGATCGATGATTCCTCGCAGCTTGCTGCGAGGAGAGTCAATTGTTCAAATCCTTACTTTTTCAAATACGAGGTGCAAATTTACGATAAATTCAGACGTAATTTCAAGGGGGAAAGTTATAAAAAGGAGTTAAAGGTCCTAAATTATCCTCAATAGATAAAACCCGCTTTATCGGGATTTAATGATTTTGGCTTTCAGGGAATTATTCCCCTTATTAAGATGAAGGATATACAAACCTTCCGGGAAGGATGAAATATCCAATTCATAAGATCCTGATTCAATAATGAATTCCTGTAACAATTGGCCGGAGACATTAACCAGCATTGCCCGGACAGGTTTTTTGTAATTGGGGATCGCAATGGTTACCATATCCCGTGCGGGAGAAGGGAATATTGTTATGTCTGAATCAGGTTGTTCTGAAATCCCTTCGATCACTTCTTCCGTTTCAACATAAAGGATATTTGATCTGGAGGATCCATAATTGATTGACTTAAGAGATGGAGTGCACCCTTCAGGATGGATCGCTTCTATCTGGAAGAAATTATCGCCCGGGCAGGGTACTATATTGGAATAGATGAATACATTACTCGGCACTGTGTTGATGTATCCCATGGAATCGGGATGAGGGCCATGGTAAAGATTGTAGCTCAAAAAAGCAAATCCTTCATAGCCATCCCATATCAGGTTAACCTTACCAATGGCCGCCATGTTGTTGGTGAGGTGAATGGTTTTATGGGGGGTGCTCAGTTCCGATTCAAATCCACAGGTATCTATCAGGCTTAGCTTATACCTTTGGGAGACCCATTCGGGCGTTGAGGTAGCATCCACATATACGCTGATTTCATCCGCATCAATGGTGTCGAGCGGTAAATAAATGCCCGCCTGGTTTGTTTCCCGGTATATGATGTAGTTTAGAATAGCCGATCCCGGGAGTTTTTCCCAGACCACCAAGTTTTTACCACTTTCCGCATCCACCCCGACGATACATATCTCAGGCCCTTCCTGTGGCCCGGCGATAAAAATATCCAGGGTATCAGAATTGGGTCCACGGCAATTGCCGTTTTTTACTTTGACCAATAATTTCGCATGTCCGCTGAAATCCTGGTCCCAGGTGACATCTGCTGTTGTATCTGTATAATCAAGAATACCCGCCTCGGGCGGAAACAGTGACCAGGTATATAAGGTTACATCCGGCATTGCAGGAATATGGTAACCGGTGCTTACAATACCCTGGCAGATAGTGCTGATCCCTTCCGGGATTGACGGTTTACCGGGCACTGATAAAATCTCCAACCGGGCTATATCGGTTGATACGGTTCCCCATTGGTTGAAAGCCGCACAATAGTAGGAACCAGTATCAGACGGTGAAAAGTTTGAAAGGATCAAATCCGGCTGGTTTGCTCCGTGAATGGAATCATTGTTTTTAAACCATTGATATTGGCATGTTTTACAATCCGAGAAGCCGGATGTAACAGTCGCTTCCTCCCCCTGACAAATCTGCTGATCAACAGGGGATTGTATTAGACCTGGAGGATTCAATATTGTGATTGAATCATATATGTATTTTATATCAGGATGAGTTGGATCTGTTATCCATAGCTGGTATTTTGATGAACATGTTCCGGGTGGTATAAAAAAGGTCACTGAGATTATTGTATCATCATACTGTTCAGAATCAATGTGGTGGATCGTGTCCCCGTAATTATCGCAATTTTCATCATAAGTATTGAGATGAAGCAGGGTTTGCAATTTATCATGATCTGCAATGAAACCAATATTACACAAAATCGCCGTAGTATCTCCGGCAACCAAGGTATCGGTCGACATAAAATACTGGTAGGTTGTTTGACCCATTAATTGAACGGACCCGGCAGCCAGGGTGCTGATGACAATAAATACGGGTGTATAGAATTTCATTTTTATAACTTCATAAAGAGAAGTAAAGTTAAAGCAAATAAATATTAAATGCCAAAATCAGGTGGATTGATATTTTGCGATGTAATCCTTTAAAAATGCAGTGGCTTTATGAAGGTTTCTCCTGGCCCTGTCGGAAAGGACTTCCTTAAATTCCCATTCATAACCCCTGATCTGGAGCAGGTAAGTCTCAGGGTGGTTGTTATAAATCTTATGACACAGGGCCAGCACGAATGCAGGGGAGGCAGAATGCGTTGTAAATTCGGAACGGCCTTCAGAGGGCTCTACAGGAGAAAAGTGGATGCCGTCGATATCTTCGACAGAAGCATCCACAAAAATTACAAGGTCTTTTTCTGAAATGTTATAGGCATCTTCAATGTTTAACTGGTAATTGCTTTCCAGGGCGACATTGGTGATCCTTTTTTCCCTGATCCATTCTTCCATCTCTTCAACAAGCCTGTTCCCCAAACCGTCGTCCTGTCTGCCAGGATTTCCGTAGGCGTAAATCAATATGCGTCTGGGATCTGGCAAGCTGATTATTTCTTTTTAAAATCGATCAGGTTGTTGTTGGCATCAAAGAGGGATACTTCCAGTGGCATCTGGCCAAAAGCATGCGTGGCACAACTCAGGCACGGATCGTATGCACGTATTCCCACCTCAACCGCATTCATCATCGGTTCTGTTATCTCCGTCTGCCCGGACATATAGTTTTTGGCAATAATGTTAACGGCCTCATTCATAGGTTGGTTGTTATTGGTTGTGGAGACGATCAGGTTAGCCATCGTGATCTGGTCTTTACCATTGATCTCGTAATGGTGGAACAATGTACCTCTCGGGGCTTCAATAACCCCGACACCGGAACTTCTTTTCTGACCTTTTACTACCAGTTCGCCTTTAACGATATCCGGGTCCTCAAGCAATTCTTTCATCATTTCTGCAGAATGGAGGACCTCAATCAACCTTGCCCAGTGCATGTGCATTGATTTACAGCTTGGTTTGCCGTTATTATAAGCCCTGAATTCCTCAAATGCTTTCTGGGCGAGCGGGGTAGGAATAAAATCAGCCGTATTGATCCTTCCCAATGGTCCTACCGTATACCAACCCTGTTTTTTTCCGAATTCTTTCAGGTAGGGAAATTTCATGTAGCTCCATGACCTGACCTCTTCGTCGATATAATCCAGGTAATTTTGATAATCCACATCATGAAGGATCTTTTTACCCTCAGGATCCACAGCACGCAAAACCCCGTGGTACAGGTCCATGGCACCATCTTTACGGACAAGGCTCAGGAAATTGGATGGAAAATCCGCAAACTGGTCTACCAGGTCCCTGTTCTTTTTATGGTAGTCTTTAAAGAAATCGATAGCGGCGACTGACCATTCGATCATCTTATCAACATTCATCGGGTCATCGCCCTTCAGGAAGCGGTCCCTCTCTTCTTCTGAAAGATGTTTATTGATACCTCCGGGGATGGCTCCGGTCCCGTGGATTTTTTTACCGGCAGTGGCTTCTATGATTTCCTGTCCGAATTTCCGCATCATAACACCCTGCACAGCAAGATCTTTATGTTCCATAGCTACACCGATGATGTTTCTCTTGAGCGGATCACCATCAATGCCAAATAGCAAATCGGGTGAAGCCAGGTGGAAAAAGTGGAGTGCATGTGACTGGAAAATTTGTCCGTAATGCATCAACCTTCTCATTTTTTCACCGGTAGGGGTAAGGCCATCGCCTGTGCCAGCGCCGACGATCACATCGAGGGCTTTGGCTGCTGCCAGGTGGTGAGAGACAGGACAGATTCCGCAGAGCCGCTGGACCAACACTGGCATCTCCCAGTATGGACGGCCCTGGACAAATCGTTCAAATCCCCTGAACTCAACAATATGCAAACGGGTTTGTGCTACATTATTATCGTCGTCAAGATGAATGGTTACTTTGCCGTGTCCTTCAACCCGTGTGACTGGTTCAATTGTTATTTTACGTCCCATTATTATTTCCTGGTTTTTAGATTAATCAAATTTTATTACTTCGTAAGACAGGTTTAATTCTGTACCTTTAATAAGTGCTACAAGCGTATCCCATATGAGGTCGGCCCTTGGAGGACATCCGGGCAGGTAGTAATCGATTTTAACAATTTCCTGATTGGGATAAACCTTATCCAGGAGCATTGGTAATTCCTCATCATTGGGGATGATGTGTTCATGGTTGGCTGTGACAGAGGGGCCTGTAAGGTATGCTTCACGAAGACATTCCTTAATTGGTATACCGTTTCGCAAGGCAGGCAAACCTCCCATAATGGCGCATTCGCCAACCGATACCAGGATGTTGCAGTGTTTCCTGAATTCTTTCAGGACGTGTACATTTTCACTATTAGCGCATCCTCCTTCAATGAGACCTATATCACACTGTTTGGTAAATGTTTTGATGTCATCGATGGGTGATTTGTGAAACTCAACCAGTTCGATGAGATCCAGGATCCTTTCATCGATATCGAGGATCGACATGTGACATCCAAAGCATCCTGCCAGTGATGTTGTTGCTACTACTGGTTTACTCATGATATATTATTCTTTTATTGTTTGTTCAAATTCACTACCAATCGGAGCCTTGTCATACTTCCGTTCTCCAATGGGTATATCAAATCCTTTTTCTCTGACCAGGATGGATCCTACAGGACAAATATCCATGGCTTCCTTTGCCTTTTCCTCGGTGAGTTGTGCAGCAAGCCCCGGATCAACTACTACAAGGCTTTTGTTGCTTCTGTTCCTATAGGCGAAAATACTTCTGCCCTGGTCGTCTGTGATACCGCGAATGCATCTTTTACACAGGATGCAACGGTTCTGATCCTTTATTATCTTTGGATGGGATGCATCCACTTCTTTCTGTGGGAAAAGAAACGGAAACCGGGGTGCCATCATCTGGTACCTGTAAGCCAGGGCCTGAAGTTCGCAATTTCCACTCTTCTCGCAGGCAGGACAAAAATGATTTCCTGAAACGAATAAAAGTTCGATAATCGATCTTCTGATTTCATTGAGTTCTTCTATATTGTTTTCTACTACCATACCTTCCTGGACGGGTGAGGTACATGCAGTCATCAGGCGACCCTTCACCTTAACCGTGCAGATCCGGCATGAACCTTTGGGTTTTAATCCTTCATAGTTGCACAGGGTTGGAATAAAGACACCATTTTCTTTAGCTGCTTCAACAAGGTATTTTCCTTCTTCGGTGGAACACTCTTTACCGTCGATGGTAAAATTGATTGTTTTTTCCATTTTATTATTGGTTTGCTTTTCTTATACATTAGGTTCACGGCCAACTGCTTCACATGATTCTTTGACTGCCTCAGCGAGATTGAATCCAGTGTCAAACTCCCTGTCTTTCTGCACCTTCTTTTCATACAGGTATTTGAAATTACTGATGCTGGTTGTGATCGGATTAGCTGCCGTAAGACCAAGACCGCACCTGCTGAATTTTAATATTTTGCTCCATTCAACAAGATCTTCAATATCCTGCATAACGCCATTTCCTGATATGATCTTCTTAAGTTTTTGTTTCAGCAGGATTGGTACATTCCGGCATGTTGAACATGATCCACACGATTCCTCAATGAAGAATTCTGTAAAACCCAGAACCACATCTTTCAACAGGTCACGATCGTCATTGAATATGATCAGTGAGCCTCCCGTTGCAAGGTCTTCATAGCAAAGCTTCCTTCTGAAATCGTTTGGACCGATAAGAATTCCTGAGGGTCCTCCAACCTGTACGGCCTGACAATCCGGAGCACCGACCATTTCAATGATGTCGTATATACTGAAACCCCATTCCAGTTCATATACTCCCGGGTAGCGGCAATCGCCAGAGATACTTAAAAGTTTTGTTCCGCTCGATTCAATGGTTCCAAATGACTTATACCAGTCGGGGCCATTTTTGAGTATTTTTACTACTGAACAGAAGGTCTCAACATTATTTATGATAGTGGGCTTTCCCAGATAACCCATTTCAACCGGGAATGGTGGCCGGTCTCTGGGTTCTCCGCGCTTTCCTTCAGCAGATTCAAGTAATGCAGATTCCTCACCACAGACATATGCCCCGGCTCCGTACTGAATCCGGATATCGAAACTGAAATCTTTCTGACCCAGGATCTCCTTCCCGAGTAATTTTTCTTTCCTCATTTCCCCGAGTGCCTGTTCCAGATATTTTTGCAGGTATTTGTATTCATATCTGATGTAAATAATACCCCGGGTAGCGCCAACTGCATATGCTGCAATGGCCATTCCTTCAAATACCAGCCTGGGCATCTCTGTCAGGATCACCCTGTCCTTAAATGTTCCTGGTTCACCTTCGTCAGCATTACAAAAAATATATTTCTGGTCATCCTTGAATTTCGAACAGAATTCCCATTTCAACCCTGTCGGAAATCCGGCCCCTCCTCGTCCTCTCAGGTCCGACATCTTTACTGAATCGATCACCTGTTGTGGATCTTTTTCCACAGCCTTCTTTAATCCTTCACCCGGCACATGTTCATCCCAAATGACCGGACCTTTTCTTCTAATATGGTTTCCGACCACAGATTGAATTAATTCATTACTGTTATTTCCATCACCATAATTAGCCTTAAACATTTCCCCGATTGGTTTTCCTTCCTTCATATCCCGCACAATTTCCTTTACCCTGAAAGAAGTGAGGTTATTAAAAATCAATCCATTGATTATGGCTGCGGGTTCCTGGTCGCTCATCCCGATACAGGATGTGTTAAATAAACCGATCGAACCATCGGTTGATACATTCCCGAATTTGATACCAGCTTCCTCCTCAAATGTTTCTGCAATGGCTTCCCTGCCCATGAGGTTAGCCACCACGCTATCGTTCAGATATATTGAATATTTACCGGTGGATTTCTGGGAAAAGAAATGGTAAAATGATATGGTCTGCTCAAGATCTACCTTTGAAATGTCTAAAGCATTGGCTAATTTCTGGTTGATTTCAACGGGGATATGACCTTTTTCCTGTTGAATATCAAGCAAGATGTCCATCAATCGTTTTGGATCAGCCTGGTATTTATCGATAATTTGTTGAATGGATGTTTCCATGTGGGTATTAGTTTTTAACGTTTTTCAGTCAGTGTCCGTTTTTCTTATCCATATTTACGAAATAGATAAGATTGATCAGTTCATTTTCAATATTGAAATTGTTAATGGTAATCTCGTCGGTGCTTTTAAATTTCACCGGGGAAAAATTCAGGATCCCCTGTATATTTGCTGATTTGAGTATCTCAAATGTCTGCTGTGCAGCAATATCAGGAACTGCCATGATAGCAACCTTGATTTCTTCCGCCTTGATAAATGCAGGAAGATCTTCAATAGGAAGTACGGGGATATCATTTTTTTCGGTCATCTTTTTTACATCGATATCAAATCCCGCAATGATGTTTATACCATCTTTATGAAATCCCTTGTATGACATTATAGCTTCACCTATCCTTCCAACACCTACAATGATTACCTTTTGAATTTCGTTACTTCCAAGAATTTCATTGATCTTTTCAAGTACTGATTCGATGGTATAACCACCTTTCTGACTGCCGGCAATTCCAAACATCCCGAAATCCTTCCTGACCAGGGATGCTGAGATCCCAAGAGGATCGGCAATATTATCAGAAAACACCCTGACCAGTCCCAGTGATTTGAATCGATTCAATAATTGCTTATAGCTTAACAGCCTGTTTATCCGATTCTGGATGGTCATTTTTTGTTAGGTTTATGTTTGTATTTTTGAGTCTATATTAAAAAAAATGCTACCAGCGTAACATAAAAGGAGAAAAAAATAACACAAATCTTACAATGTGTTTCAAAAATATTTCAAATCAAGCACAAAAAAAATGCTTTTTATCATACTTAGCAAGGGTATTATTTAATTTAGAGTGAATAAAAATTATTTGCTATTTTTAGTCATGATAATAACATGTTTTTCCGGATTAATGATTTAAATGAAAATCTCAGTCACTCTCTCCGTATTGCTTTATCTGATTGCCCTGCATTCTTTCATTGTCGGTTTTGTACTCGTGATCATTCCGATCGACACACTTAGTTTTTTTGGGTATTACCATTACCAGGAGCCCTTCTTTAAAGTACAGGGTGGAGTGTTTCACCTCGTAATGGCCCTGGTATATTTTTTGGCGGCATGGGATCTTAGCAGAAACAGGATACTGATCTATCTGACCATAATATCCAAATTCATTGCAACTGCGTTTCTGTTTTCCTATTATTTATTTATCGACAGGATATGGATGGTAGCTGCTTCCGGTGCAGGAGATTTAATTATGGGGATTCTGGTTTTGATGTTGTTTTTGAGATTACCGGAATCTGTCGACTGAATCCTGCGAGCGCATTGGCTTCGCCCAACTCAGAAACTCGTTTCCCCGTAGCTTGCTGCGGGGTTAGCGAGCGCAATTAAAAATTTATATAAAGGATCGATGATTCCTCGCAGCTTGCTGCGAGGAGAGTCAATTCGACGATTATTGAAACAGGTTTTCCTGACTACTGGAGTTGATCACGGATTGAAATAAAATCAGCCATAAGGTCGGATTCGATGCTGTCAAAGAAGGTGTCTTCAAGTCCTGAAATGATCTTTTTCAGGTTACCCACATTTTGCAGGAACGGACCTCTCTCAGGCAGAGGTGTCATATCGGGAGGTTGCTTTTCAAAGGTCTCATAGGATTCTTCCATTTCATCAATACTTAACTGAATGGCAATGCGGATGGCGTTAAACAGCTGGTCCTTGGTTTTCGTTGTTTCCGGATCAATCAATAATTCCCCTTTAATGACCCTTTCAAATTGGCCAAGGAAATCGACAACCTCGTTTACCGGAAATCCGGTTGAATAACGGCGATAGGCAATGGTCTGAATGTATTTGCGAATTAAAATGCGGTCACCTACTCTAATACTGGTGGCAATAAGCTGGTAAAGCATGGTAATGTACCATTTCACCACCATGTTATCCATTTTCCTGTAGTGGGTAAATCTGTCAGTGTTCTCTTCATGGTAAACAAAGTCATACATCCGGTTGATGATAAGGTCCCTGTTTCTTAGCATCACCTCATATGCCTTCAGGTTGAACCTTGAGGTGGTCCTGATCATCTGGGTCTCATTTTTGACAGTCCAGACGACATAATGGTTCTTCATGTTTTCGATCATAAACAGTAGACGCCTGAGGATGTCGTTTCGTCCTGATATTTTCCATTCGAGAGTGTTCTCTGTATAACTGGCATTAACCACTAACTTCCTGTCGATATACCTGATCATCCAGGGACGTTCAAATGGTTTATTCCCGAGCAGGCTACCCAGTGCGGTTCTGAAAATTACTCCGGGCATCGCAATGAATTTTGGTATCCTTATGGGTTTCCTGGTCCTTCCAAAATAGTATCTTGTAGCCGCTTCGAACAATTCATTGTGGGATACTGTTCCGCCTGGACTTGCAATAAAAGTATTTATCTGGGGAAGGGTTTCGGTCTTTTCTATTATTGTATGAATGAGCTTAATCAGGTCACTGATATGAATATAGGTGATACTGGATGTTCCTTGGCCTCCAAGTATCCTTGAGTTCCATTTCCCTGTAAGCCAGGTATTTAAAAAGGCAAAAAGGGGAGGGTATTCACACCAGTCACTGAATACTGCAGCGAGCCTCAGGATACTGCAAGGGAACATCCCGGAGTAGTTAAGAATCAATTCTTCTGCCTTCCTTTTACTTTTCGCATAGGGATAACTTGCATCGGGTTCACTTTGTTCGTGGAGGATTTTTGATGGATCTGTCGTGAACTTACAAGCAGCGAGTGAGCTTGCAAAAATGAACCTTTTAATGTTCAGGTATTGAGCCAGTTTCAATACGTTTCTTGTTCCGGTAACATTTGTCAGCTGGTACGCAGGATGGTCTTTCATGGTGAAATCATAATATCCTGCCAGATGCACAATATAATCGGCCCCACCATATTTATTGATACTCTGGACTACCTCCTGAAGGTTGGCAAAATCACTTACATCTACCTGCGACCACCGTATATTTTCATGTTTAGGTATACCTGACTCCTTCTGCGAACGGCGTGCCAGGCAAAACAGCCTGAAATCTCTGGCACTGGCTTCGATAAAGTTTTTACCTATAAACCCGGACGCACCGGTGATGATTATACCTGGAAGATCTTTGTTCATAACTTAAATGTTGCAGGTGGGAATGATGAGGTACTGGTTACGAGGTACGAGTTACCAGGTATGTGTGGGTGCCTGGAAAAGGGCAGGTATATCAGTAATCCTTAATAGCAAACCAGACCCTATACCCACTTTCACTCCCTCTGATCACCGATCACTGATCCCAGATCACGGTCAAATGTAATTCGAACCTCCCCTGATTTCTCCTTTTCTCCTGTAGATATTAAATAACTCGCTCCCGCGTTTGAGTTCCGCATGAGTACAACCAACCCTGTTGCATACTCCGATACAGTTGCAATAATTCCCCTGTTTATCGCAGAAAAGTGTGATCATATCTCCACCACACTCACAGGGTGCATAAACCGGCAGCGGGACATCACAAACAGGGCATAGAAATTCAATTACCTCACCTTCAGAGAGTTCGATATCTATTGAAATTTTTGATTTATCTCCACAGACTGCACTCAGTGCAACAAAACCACTCTTCCTACCCTTAGTCACTTTAATTAATATACCATTCAATCCTTTGATATCCACTTTTGGACTGACGAGGTTGTGACCGTTAGGGCAATAACATTCCTTGATGATTAATTCTTCATCAGGTTGTTTCGAATGGCCTTTCTTTTTCTTCTTTATACTTGGAAAGTGCCACATTCCCTTTGCATTAAACCTTCTCATTCTATGGTTCCTCGTTAGATTAACAGTTGTGAGTGATACTTACAAACTGTTCAATATGATTTCTTGTTTCAGATAGAATGCCTTCAAAATTATTCTGAATATTCTCTCTGAGTGTATTCCTCAGTGTCAGGTCAGGTATAATTTCAATGGCGATGATCATTATTTGTTCAGGTATACTAAATCCCAGTTTCCTGCCCATTAAGAGAGCAGTATTGAAGCTCATATCATGCGGTGAAGACAGATGTAAAGTCTCCCTGTAGTCATCTGTATTCATTACCCTTACACTTCCTTCAGTTCCATCTGCAGATTCAATGGTATCGATAATGACCAGTTTAGTATAATCCTGGATAAACTCCAGAAGTTCAAGTCCCCCGATATAGGAGAAACGGTAATCTGTCAGGGGGTAGTTATCCTGAATCTCCAGTTCTTTAACGAGATCAATTCCCAGGCTTTCATCACCTAAAACTTCATTCCCTAATCCCAGGATCAGTATATCATTATTCCTCCTCATCCGAAAAATTTAATAGCCTCTATTTTCTGCTTACCGTATTGATCAGGTTTCCGTCCTTATCCCTGATAATAAGGGTTAATGGCATTTCACCGGGACGATGATGGGTGGCACATGAGAAGCATGGATCATATGCCCTGAATGCCATTTCTATCATATTTAATGTTCCATCCGTTACTTCAACACCTTTTTTTATGAGTCCCTGTGCAGCCTTCTTCAGAGACATACAGATAGCAGCATTATTATTAGTGGTCCCAACTATCAGGTTAACTTTCTGGACGATGCCTTTATCATCGGTGATATAGTGGTGTGTCAGCGTACCTCTCTGAGCCTCAACGATACCCACACCTTCAGATGGTGTTTTATCCAGCGCAGCCCGCAGTTCAGTACCGGTAATCTCAGGATCCGTTGCCAGTTCAAGGCATCTTTCCGATGAGTAAAGCAATTCAATCAGCCGTGCCCAATGCATGGCAAGGGTCGCGTGAACAGGCTTGCCTCCGAGCGTGTCATACATCCTCTCATATTCTGCCTGGGCCAGTGGTGTGGCCATGCCGTCTGATGCATTAAGGCGGGAGAGGGGAGTTGCATGGTATACACCTGAATCCTGCCCGTCTACAAATCCTTTCCAGCCAATTTTCTTAAGGAAGGGGAATTTCAGGTAACTCCAGGGTTCTACCCGCTCTTCCACAAATTCAGTATATTCAGAAGGGGCATACTTGTACAGTTCTTTCCCTGCGGTATCAACCACCCTTACTTTTCCATCGTAGAAATTAACCTTGTTGTTTTCATCTACCAGTCCCATCGAGTGCAGGGTTAAGGCATAAGGACCGTTAAGAATGATGTCGACATAGGTCTCATTTTTCAGGACCACATCATCGAAGATCTTTAATGAGAACTTTGAGAATTCTATAAATCCCCTGGCCTGTTCTTCGATCACTTTTCTTTGTTCCTCAGTCAAGCCTTTCCTTACACCTCCCGGAATGTTCAAAACTACATGGGTCTGGTGTCCTCCAAGCAAAGCTTGTATTTCCTGCGCTATCCTCCTTTGCTTAATGACCTCGGTACCAATTTCAACTCCCACTTTGTTGATTACGCCAAGGATATTTCTTTCAGCAGCCGGAGCGGTTGGTCCGACCACAAAATCGGGTGCGGCAAGGGCATAGAAATGGGCAATATGGCTATGTATAAAATGAGCCATATAAAAAAGTTCCCTGATTTTTTTGGCTGTGGGAGGTGGTTCGACGCCATATACTGCATCTGCAGCTTTTCCTGAAGCCATATGATGGCAACCCGGGCAAACGCCACAGATCTTGGTTACTATCTGGGCGAGTTCCTCCACTGGTCTGCCTTCACAAAACTTTTCAAAACCACGTAATTCGGGGACCTGGAAGTAGACATTTTCCACTTCGCCATCGTCTTTCAGGAAAATCTCAATTTTCCCGTGGCCTTCCAGACGGGTTATCGGATCAATGGTAATCCTTTTCATAATAATTTCCTCCTAAAAATTGAGCCGGGTAAGCTAAAACGGTAAAATGTCCCGGCGGGATCATCAATGGTAGCAACTATTTTTTCAATTTCTTCCTCATCGTCTGAATCGATCATGGTACCAATGGCTGACATCATTTTAGCCCCCGGATCGGTTACATCAGTGGGTGGACCGTAGCAACCACGGCAAGGCGCATTCCCTTCGATACAGCGATAACCGCATCCCCCCCGTGTGGCAGGTCCCATGCAGATAATGCCTTGCTCGAGGAAGCATGTCTCACCATCATCCTGAACCTCTGTTGGCCGGTAGAAGTGTTTAATTAACTTATTGTCAGTTTTTTTACGTGTACACTCATCGCACTGTGTTTTTTCGAGGGCACCTACAACCGATCCCTTGGGTGGCAACTCTGCCCCGGTCACGATGGCCATGAATACTTCCACAAGCCTTTCGGTCTGAGGTGGACAGCCAGGTAGGTAGTAATCCACATCCACCACCTGGTTCAACGTTCTGACATCGTTATAAAACTCCGGAAGCTCAAGTTTTCCTTCAGGAACCTCGAATTCAGTTTGAGGAAAGATCCCATCCGGATTGTTTGTTGATTCACTATCAATGTATGCCCGGTTGAAGATGCCTTCCCTATTCGTGAAATTACCCAGGCCAGGGATTCCTCCCATATGGGCGCATGAACCATATGCCACCAGTATCTTCGATTTTTTCCTCAGAAGATGGGCAATGTGCTCATTTTCACTGTTTCTCACAGCACCGTTGAACAGTGTTAAATCGATTTCTCCATCGGCCATAGCTTCGACATCCTTATATTTAGTATCGAGGGCGATGGGCCAGAACACCAGGTCAGCGGCTGCGACTACGTCGAAGAGTGCTTCATGAACATCAAGTACCGATACGCAACAGCCTCCACAAGCTGCGCCCCAGTATACTGCCATTTTAAGTTTAGGTTTTGTTTCTTTCTTTTCCATGGGATAATGCTCCTTTTATGATAAAGTTTCCATGACTTTTTTAATTTCACAGGGCCCGAGATTTTTAATGGTCTCGGTCATTT
>JADHVS010000084.1 GCA_016783865.1 Bacteroidales bacterium | reverse complement strand
CATTAATAGTTCGTACATTTTTTACTTAAAAATAAATACAAGATCATGTTAAAACGTATTCAGATTTTAGTGCTTGTTGTAATTACCAGTATCGGTCTGAGCACTGCTTTTGCTCAGGACTATTCGGGATATGACTTCAAAAAGGTCAATGAATTGAAGAACACACCTTTGAAAAGCCAGGACAGAACGGGTACCTGCTGGAGCTTTGCCACTACGTCCTTCATTGAATCCGAACTAATAAGGCTGGGGGAAGAATCCCCGGATCTGTCAGAAATGTATTTTGTCAGGTATGCCTATGAGGATAAGGCAGAGCGCTATGTTAAGTTTCATGGTAATAATAACTTTGGCCAGGGAGGCCAGGCCCACGATGTGCTGAATGTAATATAAGGAATTTGGTTTTATTACTGAGGAAGCATACCATGGAATTCAGTATGACTCAAAGGTCCACAATCATTCAGAGTTATCATCGGTTTTGAAAGGATTTCTCGATGGATTATTAAAAGGAAGGAACCCTTCATCAACCTGGCCGGCTGCCTACGCAACCATCCTGGACACTTACCTGGGTGTGATGCCTGAGAAATTTAGTTTCAGCGGCGATAAAATCTCTCCTGTCCAGTTTGTTTCATCCACTGGTTTTGATGCGACCGATTATGTCGAGATCACATCCTATTCACATGCTTCCTTTAATGAGCCCTTTGTTCTGGAAGTGCCCGACAACTGGTCTCATGATCTCTATTACAACCTGTCGCTGGATAATGGTTTTACCGTATGCTGGGATGGTGATGTTTCTGAGAAGGGATTTTCCCACGCTGCCGGGATTGCTGCCGTACCTGAAGAAGATAGTGAAGGCCTGGATCTTTCATCCGGACCGGTTATGGAAAAGGCTATTACCCAGTCTGTCAGGCAGAATGCCTTTGAAAGCTTTCAATCCACCGACGACCACCTGATGCATATTGTGGGAAGTGCGACAGATAAAAACGGGACCAAATATTATCTGACGAAAAATTCCTGGGGCGAGAAAAGCAATGAGTTCGGCGGGAAATTATATATGTCAACATCGTATGTGAGGCTGCATACTATTGCCATCATGGTACATGTAGATGCTATTCCAGGTGAAATAAAGGAAAAGTTGGGATTATAAAAGGCTTGCAGTATTTTGTCATCCTTAACAACATTTCGTTATCCTGTCCTCCAGCTGGCGGATCAGGATCTGTAACTGTTTGATAGTTAGATTCTGAAACCTGCCTGATTACCTCCGGCAGGTAAACCGGCAGGCAGGTAAATTCAGAATGACCTTATAAATCTTATTCTATCATCAGGTTGCAGCCCCTGAGGTCGCTGTGATCAAATCTTCCAAGGACTTCAAATCCGCCTCCTGGAAGTGTTTTACCGATATCCTGAGTTGATATGAAAGAACAGGACCAGACATTGGCCAAGTCGATGATATTGATTCCGCCAGAAATATTGTCATCCAGATAATTAAATGGATCGTGGATATCCCGGATGAGAATTTTCATCCAGGGCGGTGATCTGAAAATACCTTCTCCCGAAGAATATGCCTGGCTCAGTAATTCAGTCATGCCGTATTCTGAATGTATCTCGCCTGTCTTAAAACTATCTTTGAGCAGGGAGTGCAACGCATCCCTTGTCATTTCTTCCCTTTTACCTTTCATCCCGCCTGTTTCTATAACTATAGTATGATTCAGGGGTACAGGGAATTGTTGTGCGAATTCAACCAGCGCAAAACTTACTCCGAGCAAGATGGCAGGTGTTTTATTTTTCTCTGAACTGAGGAGGATTTTATTCAACGATGAATAATTATCGAGGTAGAAGCCACTTGAATCATGGTGACTCTGTTGGATGAGCTGTTCGGCCATATACACAAGTGAAGAATTATCCCTTTCCAGGTAGGAGGGCAACAAAGCCAGAATACTGTAATTTTCGGGTGACTGGTAAAACAGGTTAAAGCATTGGTTCAGGCTTTTATGATAGAGATCAGGATCAACCACATAATGTTTGCTCACCCCGGTACCGGCAGTGCCACTGCTTTCAAAAACGATCCTGGGTGGTTTATCACCGGTTAGCACTTTATGGTACTTAAAAATTTCAATTGGAAGAAAAGGAATTTGTGCAAGGCTGTCGATGCTATAAGGATTAATCCCCACCAGTCCCAGGTATTTCGAATACACTTTGTTTTCCCTGGCCTGGAACCTGAACACTTCCAGGGCTAATTCCTCAAATTCCCGGTCAGAATGTATTTTAAAGATATGTTGAAGGAAGGATGGATCCATTCAGTGATCTCTTTCAGGGAAGGGGCAGGGCTTGTACCATGCCTTTTCCTAAATTATTACGAAGTATCCGGACTATTTCCTGATGGCTGCAATACCAGGTAACTCTTTTCCTTCGATGTATTCGAGCATGGCACCACCACCGGTGGAGACATAGCTGACCTTATCTTTTAACTGGTATTTGTTCACAGCAGCCACAGAATCTCCGCCGCCCACCAGGCTGAAGGCACCTGCACCTGTTGCATCAGCAATAGCCAGGGCCACACTTTTAGTCCCATTCTGGAAGTTGCTCATTTCAAAAACACCCATGGGCCCATTCCAAAGAATGGTTTTTGATTTTTGAATTGCTTCAGAGAAAAGGGCAATTGTCTCGGGTCCAATATCCAGGCCCATCCAGCCATCTGGCACCTTATTTATTGGCATCATTTTCGTAGCGGCTTCATTATCAAATTTTTCGGCTACAATATTATCGACAGGCAATAATAATTTTACTCCCCTGGCTTCGGCTTTTTTAATCAGATCCAGGGCCATGTCGAGCTTGTCTTCTTCGCAGAGAGAGGATCCGATATTTCCTCCCTGGGCCTTAATGAAAGTGTAGGTCATACCACCACCAATGATAAGGATATCGACCTTATCCAGGAGGTTTTCGATAATAAGGATCTTATCAGATACCTTGGCTCCTCCCATGACTGCAGTAAATGGTTTTTGGTTTTCATGTAATACTTTATCCATGCTGTTAAGCTCATTTATGATCAGATATCCGAACATGCTGTCGTTTGGAAAAAATTTTGTCACAATTGTAGTGGATGCATGTGCCCTGTGAGCTGTTCCGAAAGCATCATTTACATACACATCGGCACCTTCAGCTAATTTGCCCGCAAAAATCTCATCCCCTTTTGTTTCTTCCTTGTAAAACCTGAGGTTTTCGAGCAACAAAACATCACCGGGCTGGAGGGCCTTCTTAATTTCAAGAGTCTCCTCCCCAATACAGTCACTGGCAAATTTGGCCTCTTTGCCCAATAATTCAGATAACCTGGGAACTATATGTTTTAAAGAAAACTTCTCTTCAGGTCCCTCTTTTGGCCGGCCCAGGTGTGACATTAATATAGCAGCGCCACCCTTTTCAATAATTTTTTTTATAGATGGGAGGGCAGCACGGATTCGTGTATCATCAGTAACCTCAAGCTGGTTATTCAGGGGCACATTAAAATCAACTCTCATAATGGCTTTTTTTCCTTTAAAATCATAATTATCAAGCGTATACATGGTATTTATAATTAGTTTTTATAATGGTTCGCCAAAGTTATAAAAGTATTTTAATTTTACCTTTGAACTAAAATGATATTTAACTAAAGTGCAAGGTACTGGGTACTTGTTACTGGGTAAGATATTAATAGCTGAAATAATATAGCCGTTTTTATTTTAATGAAAAAATACCTAGCACCTAGTATCCAGTAACCAGCAACTTGAATTATTATGCAATTTAGCCAGGTCATAGGACAGGAAATGATTAAGGATCGATTGGTTCGGTCGGTAAAGGAAAACAGGGTCAGCCATGCACAATTGTTTCACGGCCCGGAGGGTTCAGGCAGCCTTGCTCTTGCAATGGCTTATTCTCAATTTTTGTCGTGCGAGGAAAAACTGGAGAACGATTCTTGCGGTAAATGTCCATCGTGTATCAAGTATGAGAAGCTGATACATCCTGACCAGCATTTTGTTTTCCCGGTAGCATCTACCAAAGTTGTTACCAGGAAAGATCCGGCAAGTGATGACTTTATCAGGGAATGGAGGGAGTTGATCCTTGAAAGGCCTTACATAACACCAAACCTATGGTATGAACATATAGGAATTGAGAATAAGCAGGGGATCATCAACAAAAGAGAAAGCGAGGAGATCATACGGAAGTTTGGATTGAAAACTTTCGAATCGGATTATAAAATAATGATCATCTGGATGCCTGAAAAAATGAATCTTACGTGTGCCAATAAACTGTTAAAGCTCATTGAAGAGCCTCCGGAGAGCAGCGTATTTTTATTGGTATCTGAGAATACTGAGCAGATCATTCCCACAATATTATCACGGACGCAACTCATTAAAATACCTGGTATTGAGGAATCAAGCCTGCTCAAAGCGCTGAAAGAGAAATACCAGATGCCAGAGGAGGATCTGCGGCAGGCGGCTCATGTGGCGGGTGGTAATTTTATCAATGCCCTTAATATTATTGAGCAAAGTGAAAATAATGAGCTGAACTTCGACAGGTTCGTACAGATCATGAGATTGGTCTATAGCAGAAACCTTATAGAGATTTTTGACTGGGTTGAGGATATTTCTGTTATCGGCCGGGAATATCAGAAAGATTTTCTCGCCTTCGCCCTCCGGATGATCCGGGAGAATTATCTCCTGAACCTTGATAACGAATCACTTGTTAGGCTTTCTGTGAAAGAAAGAGGTTTTTCTGATAAATTCAAGGCATTTATCAATCCTAAAAATGCCCAGCTGATCGTGGATGAATTTAACCTGGCCTTTGTCCATATTGAAGCAAACGCCTATGCCCGGATTGTATTCCTTGATCTGGCCCTTAAGCTGGTCAAGTTAATCCGTTAGTAAAGATTTTCTTATTTTTGTCAGGCATCAAAAAGATTGACTATGACTAATGTTAGTGAATTCTGGATTAATGACAGGGGGTACAAAGAGGATGCACCGGCCAATCAATTATGTGGTTGTGCCAAGCTCGAAGCATTTAACTGGCTGCAAAATATACCATCACATCCCGAAGATACCGACCTCGTGGAAGTCAGGTTTAAAAATACCAGGAAGGGATATTTCAGGAACCAAAATCAACTACGACTCAAACTGGGGGATATTATTGCGGTGGAATCGTCTCCCGGTCATGACATAGGTATTGTATCATTGACGGGTGAACTGGTTGTCAGGCAAATATTGAAGAATAATATATCTCCTGATTCAGACGATCTGAAAAAAATATACCGGAAAGCCAAACCGGTGGATATTGATAAATGGAAAGAAGCCATTTCGCTGGAGCACGATACCATGATCAGGTCAAGAACAATTGCTGAAGAACTGAAGCTTGAAATGAAGATTGGTGACGTTGAATATCAGGGTGACAGGACAAAAGCCATTTTTTACTATATAGCAGACGAGCGGGTCGACTTCAGGGAACTAATCAAGGTTCTGGCGGATGAGTTTAAGGTCAGGATCGAAATGAAGCAGATTGGTGCCAGGCAGGAAGCGGGACGGATAGGTGGCATAGGATCGTGTGGAAGGGAGTTGTGTTGCTCAAGCTGGATGTCCAATTTTGTCTCAGTTACCACAAGCTCTGCCCGATACCAGGAAGTTTCACTCAATCCCCAAAAGTTGGCAGGCCAGTGCGGAAAACTAAAATGCTGCTTGAATTATGAGGTCCATTGCTACCTGGATGCACAGAAAGATTTCCCTGACAAATCAACAGTGTTGGAAACGGAAAAAGGTCCTGCCTATCATCAGAAAACAGATATTCACAGGCGGATCATGTGGTATACCTATGAACAGGCTGAAGAGGCGTCCACAAACCTGATCCCCCTTTCAATTGAAAGGATTCATGAGATCATCAGGATCAATAAATCTGGAAAGAAGGTCGCCGATCTCGCCGAGAACCAGAAGATTCCGGATCATGGTTTTGTAGGCGGTGATGAAGGAGCGAAAATCCCTCAAATCAGTGGTACAGGCTGGGACAGAAAGGACAGATCCAGAAAAAAAAGACGTAAAAAGAGATAATGTTTGGAGTGAGCTAAATTGACTAGAATGCCTAAAATTTGGAATGACCTGGATAATGAATCATAAAAGACCTGCCATAGTTGTTCTTTCTCTGTTCGTCCTGTTGTTCTCCTGTGATCCGGGCCGGGTATATGAAAGAAACATAAAAATCCCGGAGGGTGTTTGGGCCCAGAACGATCCGGTACACTTTGAGGTAGCCATTTCGGATACCATTACACCTTATAATCTGTATATTAATGTTAGGAATTCGGGAATGTATCCTATGCAAAACCTCTTTATGTTCATTACTACCACCGCTCCTTCAGGACATTCTGTAAAAGATACTGTTCAAATCATGCTGGCCGACAACAAAGGGAAATGGCTTGGGAAGGGCCTTGGGGATATCTGGGATCTGCAACGTCCCTATAAGAAAAATGTAAGGTTTGCACAAACCGGCAAATACATGTTTGAATTTGAACAAGCCATGAGATTGGAGAAACTTCCATTTATTCTGGATGTTGGACTGCGAATTGAAAAGACAGAATAATTTTACCATCTCTTAATTTTTATCGTGGGTAAGGGAAAACTGAACAAATTTTCTGAAATGGAAACATTTACGAATGTTTTCCAACCAGGATTTGAAGAGGTATATCAGAAAGATTTCAGGCTCAAAGGGCTTTGGAATGGCAAGTATTTTAAGAATGCACATCCAATTATTCTTGAACTGGGATGCGGCAAGGGGGAATATGCTGTCGGGCTGGCAAGGGCATATCCTCAATGTAACTTTATTGGAGTGGACATTAAGGGTGCCAGGATCTGGACTGGTGCGAAAATGGCTGTCGGGGAGGATATAAAAAATGTTGCCTTTGTAAGATCACGTATTGAATTTATCGAATCATTTTTCGGGAAGGATGAAATTGATGAAATATGGATAACCTTTCCGGGTCCCCAGTTAAAGAAACGCAGGAATAAAAAGCGGCTAACCGGGTCGAGGTTTCTTACTATGTACAGGAATTTCCTTAAAAAGGATGGCCTGGTGCACCTCAAAACAGACAATGAGGTTATGTTTTCATATACATGGGAGCTGGTTAAGATTAACAATTTTGAGCTGATCAGCGCGACAAATGATCTCTATGAATCAGATTTTACCGGACCGGCCAGGGATATACAGACTTTCTATGAAAAACAATTCCTCGTAGAGGGTTTAAATATCCATTATTTACAATTCAGGATAAATCATGATGATCCAATCCGGGAACCCGATACAGAATGACGATGGCTTTTTTACCCGGGTCTATGAGGTGACTTGCCTGATTCCCCCGGGCAGGGTAACATCCTATGGTGCAATTGCCAGATACCTGGGCGCTCCTCAATCGTCGAGAATGGTAGGCTGGGCCTTAAATGGATCACATTTTCAACCTCAGTTTATTCCGGCCCATCGGGTGGTAAATAGAAATGGCAGGATAACCGGAAAGCATCATTTTTCCGGACCCAGGGTCATGCAGGAGTTACTGGAAAGTGAAGGAGTTCGTGTAATCGACGACCAGGTGGTTGATTATCAGGAACTTTTCTGGGATCCCTCTAAAGAATTAATCTAAATAAACGAATAATTCTGAAGGATTAGTATTATATTTGAACAGTGATCGGTGATCGGTGATCACTGATCCGTGAGCGAGGGAAGCGTGTGGTGGGTTTGGTTCAGAATTTAGATTGAATCCTGCGAGCGCATTGGCTCTGCCGAACTCACAGGTTCGTTTGGCTCTGCCGAACTCACAGGTTCGTTTGGCTCTGCCGAACTCACAGGTTCGTTTGGCTCTGCCGAACTCAGAGGTTCGTTTGGCTCTGCCGAACTCAGAAACTCGTTTCCCCGTAGCTTGCGGCGAGGAGCTTCAATTATTCGAAATTTAATATGTCATTTTCACAGGAACAGGTATTAGGTGCGCTGAAAAGGGTTAAACATCCGGGGAAGGGACAGGATGTCGTTTCTTTAAACATGATCAGCAATATTAAGATCAATGGAAATGAGATCAGCTTTGATTTAATCTTTGAAAGATCCAATGATCCGGTAATCAACTCTGTTAGAAAAGCTTGCGTAAAAGCGGTTAAAGCTGTTCTTGGGAAATCGGCTAAGATAGAAGGCAATATACGTGTAATGGCAAAGGAAATGGTTGAGAAAGAAGCGGTACTTCCAGGAGTAAAAAATATTATTGCCATTGCATCAGGAAAGGGAGGAGTTGGAAAATCAACCATTGCGGCAAACCTGGCCGTTTCTTTCTCTCTGAAAGGATTTAATACCGGCCTGATAGATGCTGATATTTTTGGACCATCTATTCCAAAAATGCTTAATGTTGAGGGTCAAAGCCCGTCAGTAATTGAAAAGAATGGAACCGATATAATGGTTCCGGTAGAAAGTTTTGGGATCAAACTGTTATCAATAGGCTTTTTTATTAAACCAAATGACCCGGTAGTTTGGCGAGGCCCCCTGGCAACGAATGCACTGAGACAGTTTATCAATCAATCAGAATGGGGTGAGCTCGACTACATGTTTATTGATCTTCCTCCCGGAACCAGCGACATTCATTTAACTATCGTGCAGGAATTAGCTCTTACAGGTGCGGTTATTGTTTCCACCCCGCAAAAAGTAGCCCTGGCCGATGCGATTAAGGGAATAAATATGTTCCGGAGCGATCATATTGGAGTTCCGGTACTGGGATTGGTTGAGAATATGGCCTGGTTTACACCGGCAGAACTACCAGATAACAAGTACTATATTTTCGGAAAAGATGGATGTTCTGAGCTGGCCCGGGAATTGAAAGTTCCTCTGCTTGGACAGATACCAATTGTTCAGAGCATATGTGAGGACGGAGATGCCGGCAAACCTTCGGTTTTGGATCAGGGTTCGGTGGTTGGGAAAGCATTTATGTCACTTGCAGACCGGGTAGTAATTGAAGTAGATAAAAGGAACAAAGAACTTCCACCCACAAGAAAAGTTGAAATTACGAAATAAGAATCTATAAATAATGTTATCATGAGTGAAGAAGAAAGAACAGATATGCATAACAGGATCAATGATGTACTGGCTAAGATTCGTCCATATCTCGAGGCAGATGGCGGAGATATTTCACTTATCGAAGTTACAGATGATCTTGTTATTAAAGTAAAACTACACGGGGCATGTGATGGTTGTCCTTTTAGCTTTCAAACCCTGAAAGCAGGCGTGGAACAAGCTCTGAAGAAAGAGATCCCGGATATACAGGAAGTGGTGGCAGTAAATTGAAACCTGCCATGAACTTCTGCAATTCCAGTCAGGAATAGAGAAAACCTTTCGTAAAGGGTATCCTGTGACCTTATTTATCATAATTCCGAACGGCCTGCGTTTCAAAAAAATCAATTAATTTTTGAATGTTGTAAAATATGTTTTATAAAATATAGTTTATTGTAATAAATTCCTGATAATAAGCCTTTGGGTCGGAGGTTAACAACATACAGCTTTTTTATACTGGTATTAAGTTTTATCATTTCAGGCTGCTCAACTGAAAAAAATACCATGGTGACCAGGTCGTTTCACAACCTCACCTCACATTATAATATATTTTTTAATGGTTCTGAGAGTTATAAGAAGGGATTAAAACGGGCAGAAGACTCTTATGAGGATGACTATACAAGGCTGTTGCCTATTTTTAAATACAATGATGAAAATATAGCACAGAGCATTGCAGGGGATATGGACAGGACCATCCAAAAAGCCACAAAAGTTGTTACACTGCATTCTATCACTGTTAAGCCTGAATATAAAAATGGTCCTCAAAGCGATAAGCAAAAAGCATTTTATGCCAAAACAGAGTATATTAAGTGGGTCCCGGTAAATTACCTGGTCATGGGTAAAGCATACCTGGCAAGGCATGATTATTTGCTCGCTATCCAGACATTTAAATTTATACTGACCGAATACCCGGAAGAAGAAATCATCTACGAAACTCAAATCTGGATGGCCAGGGCATACAACGAAACCGGTGAGTATAAAGAATCACAAAGAATATTGAATTTACTTGATGGGAATGAATCAGTTTCGGAGAAGCTATATGCCGATCTTTATGCAACTGTTGCTGATTTAAGAATGAAGGAGGAAAATTTTACCGGGGCGATTAAACCCCTTGGGAAAGCTCTGGAGTATGTCAAAAAGAAAAACATAAAAATCAGGTATCATTTTATACTTGGTCAGCTAAACCAGCAGGAAGAATTCTATGAGCAGGCATCATATCATTACCGGCAAGTAATTAAAATGAATCCGCCCTATACCATGAGCTTTAATGCAAGAATAAACCGGGCGAGCGTGTATGTTACGGGAGCCGATAGAAGCAAGGATATAAAAGGCGAACTGAAAAAAATGCTTAGAGAAGGGAAAAATAAAGAATATAAGGACCAGATATATTATGCCCTGGGAGATATCCATTGGAAAGAAGGGGAAACAAACAAGGCAATTGATTATTATGCACTGTCATCGGCTGTAAGTGTTTCTAATCCGCAGCAGAAGACCAAATCATGCCTTACCCTTGCCGATATCTATTACGACCAGCAGAATTATGAGTTTGCCGAACTATATTATGATACTGCCTCAATCAATCTTCCAAGCGATTACCCTGATTATGAATCAATTATAACTAAATTGGGGAGTCTTTCAGAGTTGGTTCAGAACCTGAAGATAGTTCAATTTGAGGACAGTGTTCAACGCCTGGCGGCAATGGATGAAAATGAACGGCTGACCATCATCGACAGTATTATAGCACAGGTTAGAGCGGCAGAGCGATTGGCCCAGGAAGAAGAAATGCAGGCAATGCAGGATAATCAATATAACAGAATGGCCCTGAGCCAGTCAAGCTCAGGATCCCAGGGGAATACAGTGGAAGGTAAGTGGTATTTTTATAATGATGCTGCCAAATCTTTTGGTCAGCCGGAATTCAAGATGAAATGGGGTAATCGAAAACTTGAAGATAACTGGAGAAGAAGCAATAAACGTGAGATCTCATTTGAAACCTTTGCATCTGATTCAGCCGAAGCAGGCCAGGTACTTGATTCTTCCATGCAGGTTTTCAGCAATAAGTCGAGAGAATTTTATTTACAAGATGTTCCTCTGACCGATTCGATGATGGAAATTTCACATAAGAACATCCAAACAGCATTGCACAGTGCAGGGGGAATTTACAGGAATGAATTAAAGGATTTTGGTGAAGCTATTGATACATATGGTGATATACTTGAAAGGTATCCGAACTCAACCTATAAATTATCGGTTTATTATAACATGTACCTGATGTATAAAGAACTCCAGGATGGCCGGAATGCAGATATCTATAAAACAGCACTAATCCGGGAGTTTCCGGAGAGCCAGCCTGCCCAGCTTCTGACCAATCCAAATTACATCAATGAGCTGATGGAAAAAGAGAACGAAGAGAACAGATTTTACGAAAGCACATACAACAAATATCAGGAAGGATATTATTATCAAGTGATGGTGGATGCAGATACTGCCATGCAGAGATATAAAGAGAGCGAACTATTGCCCAGGTTTTTCTTTTTAAAAGTATTATCCATTGGTCATACCCGGGACAGGCTGGTATTTGCAGAAGCACTCGACTCATTGGCCAATATGTATCCAGGTAATGAGGTGGCTCAAACAGCGTTGGAAATGATAGCTTATCTGATGGAAGCTGATCCTGTGGTAAAACTTGAAACAGAGAAACAGGAAGCAGAAGATATTTACACTGCTGACTCCACTGGTCAGTTTTTCGTGGGTTATATTGTCGACAGAATGGTTGACGTCAACCAACTGAAATTTGAAATAATAAACTTCAACCTGGATCATTATCCAAACAAAACATTTGATATAACAAATAATAACCTGGATAATAACCAGGTACTTATCCTGGTTAAATCATTCGCCAATATTCCCAGAGCCTGGGAATACTATGATTCTATTGCCGGTAACGAGCTCATCCTTTCGGTAATAGGTGATCTTTCTTATTCCAGGTGTATCATATCGAAAGGTAATGCCACCAAACTCATTGAGGATAAAATCGCCAGCAGGTATTTAATTTTCTACAATAAGCATTACATGCGAAGAGAGTAATGTAGTGTGGTTCCCTTTCTTGGTGTATTCCTTGTTACTCAATTAGGGAAATTCTATTTTTACATAAATTCAATAAGATGAAACGAACATGAAAATATTTAATCATTTATTCACAAAAGAAAATGATTAAATATTTCATGAGAGAACGAGTGCAACGAGTGGTTGCACAAGTTCTGAATTTTTTAATTAGCATATTATCAAATAATTATAAAAATTTAAACTTGTGAAAAGGATCAGAATTTTATGGACTGATGATGAGATTGAACTACTGAAACCACATATTCTTTTTTTACAGGAAAGGGGGTATGATATGACTACTGCAACCAACGGAGAGGATGCAGTTGCGCTAGTCAGAGATAAGGAATTTGAATTGATTTTCCTGGATGAGAATATGCCAGGAATGAGCGGGCTTGAAACCCTGAACCTGATAAAGGCCATCAATCCATTATTGCCGGTGGTTATGATCACGAAAAGTGAAGAAGAAAACATAATGGACGAAGCCATCGGTTCTAAAATTGACGACTACCTTATTAAACCTGTTAATCCTAAACAGATTTTATTAACCATAAAGAAGAACATTGATACTAAGCGGTTGGTAAGTGAGAGAACCACTACAGCTTATCAGACTGAGTTTTCTATACTGGGAGGATTGATTAATACTGCCAATCGATTTGAGAATTGGGTGGATGTATATAATAAGCTGACCTACTGGGAGTTGGAGTTAGAGCGATCCAGTGATTCCGGGATGGATGAAATTTTAAAAATGCAAAAAACTGAAGCCAATAAAGGATTTGCAAAATTTATTCACCTTAATTATCCGGCATGGTTCAATAATAAATCAGCCGAGAAACCACTGATGTCACCAAATGTGTTTCCGCAGCGTGTGTTTCCTTTACTTGAATCAGGACAACATGTATGCCTGGTTTTAATTGATAACCTCAGATTGGATCAGTGGAGATCCATTTTTCCAATATTTGAGGAATATTACAGGATAGAATCGGAAGAGCTTATCTGTTCTATTTTGCCAACAGCCACTCAATATTCCAGGAATTCTATGTTTGCAGGCCTTATGCCTTTGGAGATTGAAGAATTGTTCCCGGAATTATGGATCGATGAAGAGCAAGAAGGAGGCAAGAATCTGCGTGAAGATCTTTTACTCGACAAACAGATCAAAAGACTTGGATTAAAATATAAGTTTAAATACGAGAAAGTCAATAATTCAAGATCCGGAAAAAGGGTTGTCGAGAACATTAAGAACCTGCTGGATTTCGATTTTTCTGTGGTGGTTTTCAATTTCGTGGATATTCTGTCTCATGCCAGAACCGAAATAGAAATGATCAGGGAACTGGTTTATGATGAATCATCCTACAGGTCACTTACGATCTCCTGGTTTCAGCACTCACACCTGCTTGATTTTATACGGGAGATATCGGCTCACAATGTTAATATTGTGCTTACAACTGACCATGGGACGGTTCGCGTAAATAATCCGGTGAAGGTTATTGGCGACAAAAAAACCACCGCAAACCTCAGGTATAAACAGGGGAAAAACCTGGCTTATAAAACAGAGGAGGTATTTGAAGTTAAAAGACCAGAAGATATTCACTTACCCAAATCGCATGTAAGTTCCTCATTTATTTTTGCTTCAAATTATGATTTCCTGGTCTACCCGAATAATTATAACCACTATGTAAACTATTATAAAAACACTTTCCAGCATGGTGGTATTTCAATGGAAGAAATGCTGATCCCGCTTGTTATTTTGAATCCACAATAAGGGTAATGATAACATGGTAACATTTAGAATTGAAAATCTGGGTGAGATTCGAAAAACGGCAAAGAACTTTCTTGATCATTTCAGGAGTAATAGAATTTTTGCTTTTTATGGTCCGCTTGGATCAGGAAAAACAACATTTATAAAAGCCTTATGTGAAGAATTACAAGCAGAGGATAACGTTAGTTCTCCCTCTTTTTCAATTGTAAATGAATACAGTTCAAAAGGGAATGGGGAAATCTATCATTTTGACTTCTACCGGCTTGAAAAACAAGAAGAAGTATATGACCTGGGTTATGAAGAATATTTCTATACCGGGAAGTTTTGTTTTATCGAGTGGCCGGATATAGTGAAAGACATTCTTCCTGAAGAGACAATTCATGTCAGGATCCAGCCCAATGCGTCTTCTGCAAGGCTTTTGAAGGTATTTGACCCATCCGGTATCTGATCTTTTATTTGACTTAGTCCCTGAATTGTATTACTTTAGATCACCTTCAAAATTTACAATAAGCCACCTATGAGTCAACAAGAATCATCAGGCGCCCAGTTTACCTTTGGAAAGGCCAATTTAATGCCACAAGAGGAGATGCTTGAGGTTAAAAAAGCCCGAAAGCAGCTTATCATAGGAATACCAAAAGAAGCACAGAAATTGGAAAGCCGGGTTGCTTTGACTCCCGAGGCGGTTGAACAGCTGGTCGAGTTGGGTCACACTGTGTTTATCGAGTCGGAAGCAGGGAAGGCCGCCAATTATTTGAATACAAATTACAGTGAACTTGGCGGCACTATTGTAGAAGATAAAAAGCAGGTATTTCAATCAGATATAATCCTGAAAATAGCCCCACTAACGCTTGAAGAGGTTGAATTGCTAAATGAGCGCCAGGTAGTCATCTCATCCTTGCATTTAAATAACCAGACAGAGGAACTGATAAGAAAAATCATGGCCAGGAAGGTAACGGCCATTGCTTTTGAAAACATAAGGGATGAACACAATTGTTATCCGGTGGTCAGGTCAATGAGCTCCATAGCAGGGAATACATCGATTCTTATTGCAGCAGAATACCTTAGCAATAACAGGGGTGGTAAAGGCGTGATGCTGGGAGGGATCCCGGGAATTACACCCACCGAAGTAATAATTCTGGGGGCTGGTACTGCAGCTGAATCTGCCGTTAGGGCGGCGCTGGGACTGGGAGCTCATGTTAAAGTATTTGACAATTCTGTTCACCGGCTAAGACGATTACAAAATAACATCGGTGAGCGGGTATACACATCAATTTTTCATAAACAGGTGATGAGGAAAACCCTTAAATCAGCCGATGTTGTCATTGGTGCAATGTACCTTATCGGGAAGGGTCCAAGGTATATCATTACCGAAGACATGGTGAAGGAAATGAAGAAAGGGTCGGTTATTGTTGATATCAGTATCGATCAGGGAGGTTGTATTGAAACATCGGAGTGCCGGACCCAGCAGGATCCTGTCTACACCAAGCATGGTGTAATCCATTATTGTGTTCCAAACCTTCCTTCCAGAGTGGCCCGAACAGCTTCTATTGCTATAAGTAATGTATTTGCTCCCCTGTTAGCCAGCCTTGGAGAATCGGGCGGAATTAAAACCTTCCTGAGGGAAGATGCAGGAACCAGGAACGGGGTGTATATTTTTAATGGAATACTCACCAACCATTATATTGGTCAGCACCTCGGTATACCTTCCAAAGACATTGAGTTATTAATGGCAGCCTTTTAAGAAGAAAGATTGAAGGGATTGATATGCATGAGAAGATTAATAATCATATCAGTATTGTTAGGTTTTATTGTGGCCTGTGAGAAGGGTGATAATAATAATAAAAACACGGGCGAGGTCATACTAACATCGGAACGAATTCTCACTGACACTTACCGAAGTGTTGGCTTTTCATTCAGGGAAGGTAAAAATGTCCCTTTCCCTGCCATAGGAGGAATAGTGCCTGACATTGTGGTTATCAACGATACGGACATCGAGAATAATATAACGGATGCCATTTTTACCTGTCCTAACAACCTGCTTGCTTTTCATCTGGAAGGATCGTTCAATTCACTTCCCGAGGCCCTTGCCCGGTTTAATGAATATAAGGAAGTTACTGCCGAAGATTTTTCTGCACTGGCCAATCCGGTGATTAATTATCAGGTCTGGACTGTTCAGACGACAGAACAAAAATTTGCTAAAATAGTCATCAAAAACATCCAGATAAAAACTGACAGTCCGGTTTCTGATTATATTGAAGTAACTGTTGAATATCAATACCAACCTGACGGGACAAAGATTTTTACTGAATAATTGGATGATGAGAAGTAATATGTCCCGATAAAATAAAATAACAGGTCTTCTAGAAATTCCACCTTACCTGAATTCCCCCTACATGTACCACATCCTGTTTTTCCGATACCCTGCCCGAGTATTCCAGGTTCAGGTCAACACCTCCTGTGATGCTTCGCTGGAAAAGAATTGACCAGACCCCGTTGTGCCCGGGAAGCAAACCCTGAAGCATTTCGTAGGCAACCGGTGTATTCAGCAAATCGTTATAGGAAATATTTACATAATTAACTTTCCCGTAAAGGTTCCCCTTATTCAGAATATTATACCGCCCCTCAATGCCGACATCATGAGTACTTGCTAATTCTGTATTGCTCTTATTGTTTTCATCCTTAAAGGTATAATTCAGGATGATACGATAAGAAACTCCTGGCTGATATTGCATGCTCAAATTACTGGTTATAAAATCAATATCGTAATTTTTATTGGCAAAAAACTCTGATTCAAATCCTTTGGAACCTATATCTGTCTGGTTAATCACCGAAATGCTGTTGTTCATGTTCCATTTGATCCTTAATCCATTCGATAATTTGGTCCGGGTATCGAATCCATTGGCAAGTGAAAGCCGGTTCTTGTTGTTTTGATATATATAGTCAATCCCGATCTTTTCACCTGATTTATTGAAAGATAGATTATTTCTGATCGAGGTGGTCATGCTGGTAAGGTCGGGATTGGTTAACTGGATATTGAAAGGATTCAGGTTATTGATGAGATCAGGACCAGTCATTTTCCTGTTGATCCTGTATGCGAGTAGATTCGAAAACCTGGCAACCAGTTTTTTTATTCCTTCCTGGTTATTCCAGATCCTGGCTGGTTGCAAATGGATCGATTGATTGAATTGGTTGGAAAACACTTTAATGAACCGGTCGGTAGGTGTAAAGACCCTGATATAACCTGCCTGGTCCTGGAAATTGGCCACTTCAAATTCATCCAGCTCCCTGATGTTATTTTCATTATAATCGCTCCATGAATAAACTCCCTGACCCGGGGCCACTTCCAGGTAGGAGAACTCCTTTTCAGATTCCAGTCCGGATCCGATTTCATAATAGGTTGACGTGGTTATGAATCCTTTTTTTATTCTACCGCTATGGTCAATCCGGGCTAAAAGAAATTCGTCCTGGTCTTCGGTTGTCAGAACCGAATCGTTGATATGCAGCGTGCGATAAGTGAGTACTGTATTTAAACGG
>JADHVS010000083.1 GCA_016783865.1 Bacteroidales bacterium | reverse complement strand
ATTTACATTCGTATCATGATTTTATTGATAATCATATCGGCATTGGCCCTGTTCCTGCTCTGGTTGTTATTCGCACCGCTTATTATCAGGGTGGATTCAGATAACCAGAGATACAGCCTCTCCGTCCCGGGGATCTTTAAGGCCATGGTGGTCCCGGATGATAAGTTGTTTCACATCAGGCTCTGGGTGTTATTTATACCGTTTAAAATAGATCCGATGAGAAGGAGAATGAAAAAGGGGGAAGAGCAGGGAAGAAATAAAAGGAAAAAACGCAGAAGGGATTTTTCAAAACTGATGAAGGCGAGGTTGATGGCATTGAAAGAGCTGATTCGTTCATTCACACTTAAAAAATTATGGCTGAATCTCGATACGGATGATTTTATTCTGAATTCACACCTGGTGCCTGTATTTACAACCATTAATAACCAGGATGTGAATCTTACAGTTAATTATGAAGGAGAAATCTCTTTGTTCATGGTCTTGAATAATCGCATTGCATCATTACTATGGATCGGAATGAAGTATATATACAGAACCAAATATTAACATTAAAATTTTATTAAAAATGGAATTAAAAATTGAAGATCTGTTAGACAAGGTATCGGAGCATCTTAAAAGTCTTGCTTCCACAGATACCGTTATTGGTGAGGAGTTCACCCTTGGAGAATACACATGCAAACCGGTGATTAAAATAGGGACCGGATTTGGCAGCGGGGTCCATTCCGGCGAGTTGAATAAGAAATATCACGGAAAAGGTACCGGCGGCGGAGTTGGTGCAGGGATAGGGGTTATTCCCCTTGGCTTTCTGGTGACAAAAAAGGACGAGATCTCTTTCATAGCCGTAGATAAGAAAACAGCACTGTCAACTCTCTGTGAGAAAGTCCCGGATCTGGTTGAGAAGATTTCAGAGATGAAGGCAAAGAAAGAAGGGAAGTACGAAGAGGAGAAAAAAGAGAAGAAGTAGTTAGTGTGTTTATTGTTGAAAGGGGGCTGTCTCAAAAGTGTTAAATGTATGCTGTAATGTCATCCCGAATTTATTTAGGGATCTAATTATCAGCTAGTTATAGATCCTGAACCTGCCTGCCTGCCGGCAGGCAGGTTCAGGATGACAAAAATAACACTTTTGAGACACCCTTTTTTTTGATAATGTCTACCTTTATCTTGCAATCAAAAAGGTAAAATCATGAAACAATTAATCACTAAACTTATCTCACTTGTTGTTTTGTTCTTACTGATTACCGGATGCACGGAATCCGTTCAGGAAGACAATACATTATCGAAGCCGGAAATAAAAGAAGGCTGGCTATTGATGTTTGATGGCACAACTACAGATGGCTGGCGGTCGTATCTGTCAGATGGAATTCATGGATGGGAAGTGGAAGATGGCACGCTGAAAGCACTTGGACTGGGAGGTGACCTCGGCGGTGATATCATCAGTGAAGGGCGGTATGAAAACTTCGAATTAAAGCTGGAATGGAAAATTTCTCCTCAAGGGAATAGCGGGATCTTATACCTGGTGCAGGAAGACACTGCTTACCATGCGGTATACGAGACCGGTCCCGAATACCAGCTGCTGGATGATGTGGATTTCCCGGAAGAACTGGAGGAGTGGCAGCTTACCGGGGCCAATTATGCCATGCATGTGGCTGAAAATAAAGAGTTGAAGCCGGTTGGTGAGTGGAACACCTCAAAGATCGTTGTCGATCATGGCCATGTGGAACACTGGCTGAACGGTTCAAAAGTGGTGGAATATGAGCTCTGGTCGGAAGACTGGGAGAAACGGGTTGCCGAGGGGAAATGGGGCAGCTACCCCGATTATGGCAAAGTTAAGGAAGGGCATATTTCACTGCAGGATCATGGAAGCGTGACCTGGTTCAGGAATATCAAGATACGTGAAATAGAATGAGCTAAAATGAGCTAAAATGAACTAAAATGAACTAAAATGAACTAAAATGAACTAAAATTCTAGCTCATTCTAGTCATTCGTAATTTTAGTCATTTCTTCTTAATATACCCTTGCAGCGCCTCCACATACTCCCTGAACTTCTGAGTTCCTGACCTGGTAATCCTGCACGTAGTGTGCGGGTAATTGCCTTTAAACTTTTTTGTTACCTCGATGTAGCCTGCTTCCTTTAATTTATTGATCTGCACACTCAGATTGCCCGAAGTAGCTCCGGTCTCTTCCTTCAGGTAGTTGAAGTCTGCCGATTCCACCGTTGCAAGAATCGACACCACCGCCAACCTTAGTTGTGAATGAAGTATGGGATCGAGGTCCTTAAACATTATTTTTGCTGTTTGACATTCTTAACAAATATCCCGGCAGCAGGTAACCAGGCAATATAGAAATGGCGAATACAAGCAATTGTGGCAGTCCTGTCAAATAGGAAGATACTACTCCGGCAATAGTAAAAACAATCCCACCAATGACAATGGGAGTGAACCGGATCATCATACCTGATATGAATGTGATTAATCCTACCTCCGCCAGAATAAATGGCGTTGGATAAACATCCAGCTGAAAACAGATCGGCAACATAAGAGCAAATGTAATTCCACCTGCCACCCATATTATGGTTAAATAACGGTCGATATGGGTTTTAACAAGCTCCAGATCTCTTTGTCTTCTTTTATAGATCCATTGAATAATAAATCCAATTCCAATGGGTACCGTCCAGCATAACAGGCTTTTCCAGTACATACCCTCGTATATTTCGTGCTGATGCAGATATCTCAACACAAAATAGCATAAAAGGCTGGATAACAGCAGGATCCATCCCCAAAGCAGGAAATAAAAACTGCCTGATCGCATATTTTTCCTCGATGTTAAAATCGATCTCTGAATGATCTTAAGACTCTCTTCAGGAGTCATTACTTTTTCATTTGTTTCCATTGTGTACAATTTATAAATATGACACAAATATAAATTAGTTTATTTTATAAACCTAATATTTTAAAAAGTTTTTTCAAATTTGCTCTCAGCATACCTGAAACATAATTATGATTTTATGTTCCTTCGTTTTAAGTTAAATAGTAATTTTACTCCGCTCCAATGCTACAACCATGCCCTTAAGAAAACTAATCTGCTCCCTGTTGCCGGTTTTTGTCCTTTGCCAGTACATCCCGGCACAGGATCTGGAGTATGCATATGATGTAATAAACGAACTTACCGCCCCGGATATGCATGGCCGTGGATATGTATCAGACGGTGACCTGATCGCCGCCAAATACATCAGTAAAGAGTATAAAAAACTTGGATTAAAAAGAATCTCGAAAAATTATTTTCAACCCTTCAATATTACGGTGAATACCTTTCCCGGTGAAATGGTTCTATCTCTGAATAATTTATTATTAATTCCCGGGAAGGATTACCTGGTTTACCCCGGATCGCCATCCCTCCAGGGTGAATTTGAAACATTTTTTGTCCCTTTGCAGGATATTCTCGATGACAATAAATGGCTGAAAATAATTGCACAGTCGACAGGCAGATTCGTATTGATTGAAGACCTGCCCTCAAATCCGGAAGCTTTAACACAGAAAGAAAAGGAGAAGATCAATAACAAGATTGATTTCTTCAAATACCATCCGGACTGCCCCGCCGCCGGGACCATCATGTTCACAAAAAACAAACTTGCCTGGAGGGGAGCAACAAAAGAATATTATAAACCTTTCTTTACTGTAAATACGGATGTCGACCCAAGTCTCCTGACAAAGGTTAAAGTTTCTGTTGAAAGCGAATATTTCGAGTCTTATGAAACCCAGAATGTAATCGGGATCATTGAAGGAAAGAAGTTTAAAGATTCACTCATATACCTGACTGCCCACTACGATCACCTGGGGCGGATGGGGGAAAATGTTTATTTCCCCGGCGCCAACGACAATGCCAGCGGAGTGGCAATGGTCCTGAACCTGGCCGCCCATTTTACTATTGAGGAAAACCGGCCCGACTATACACTGGTGTTTTTAGCCCTGGGGGCTGAAGAAATGGGTATCATCGGAGCCAGGCATTATGCTGATAATCCCCTGCTGCCACTTAACCAGATCTCCTTTTTGATTAACCTCGATTTAGCAGGAAACGGGCAGGAAGGGATCACCGTTGTCAATGGTACAGAGTTCCCCGGGGCATTCGAACGGGTGAAAAAAATCAATGACGATAAACAGCTTTTTCCGGAGGTAATAAAACGCGGACCGGCCTGCATCAGTGACCATTGTCCTTTTTATGAAAAAGGCGTACCATCATTCTTTATATATACCTTGGGAGGATCAGCCGCTTATCATGATATCTATGATACCCCGGATAATCTGCCATTAATTATGTTCGAAAATTATTTTAAATTGCTTTCAACATTTATTGACAGTCTGCAGGCACCCGGCAACTAGCAATCACACACTCACACATCCCGTCACTCGTCACTCGTCACCTTAACTAAATAACAATGTATACAACAAACCAACTGGCAAAGATGATCGATCATTCAATCCTTCATCCAACCATGACCGACCAGGATCTTATCGATGGATGCAAACTGGCCAGGGAGTATAATGTGGCATCTGTTTGTGTTAAACCATATGGTGTTAAAAAGGCTGCTGAACTGCTTTCAGGTAGTGATGTTCTTGTGGGATGCGTGATCGGGTTTCCACATGGCAACAGCTCAACAGAGGTTAAGGTATATGAAACCGAAGCAGCAATCCGGGATGGTGCCGTTGAGATTGATATGGTGATCAACATAGGAAAAGCCCTTGGCGGAGATTGGGATTATGTGGAGGAAGAGCTAAAAACCCTCGCAGCGGTAACCAAAAAGCACAATGCCATCCTGAAAGTGATATTTGAAAATGATTATATGCCCGACGATGACCATAAGATCAGGCTTTGTGAGATCTGCAGCAGGGTAAAAGTGGATTATGTTAAAACCTCATCGGGATATGGATTTGTGAAAGGTGCAGATGGCAAATATTCATATGACGGGGCTACTGCACACGACATCGCCCTGATGCGTAAACACTCCGGCCCGGAAGTTAAAGTCAAGGCCGCCGGCGGCATAAGAACCCTCGATGATATGATCAAATTGGCCGACCTGGGGGCGACGAGGGTTGGTGCTACGGCTACTGCACAGATTCTTGGAGAGGCGAAGGAAAGATTCAAAGATTAAAAAGTTGCAGGTCCGTGTGGGCTCGGATTAATGGTTCCGGATTCCGGGTTTTACTCCTTCCTGAATTCACCCTTACCCCATACCCACACTCCACTTGACCCCTTGGATCCTTGAATCCTCAAACCCTTAACCAACGCTAAAAAGATTAACTCTATATTCAATAGTGATTTTAGATAGAATGAATTACTTCGGGAGCCGTGCCATCCCGTTCATCTTTATCCTGGATTTTGATCTGAAAAATCCCATCATTCTTCCCGTAGAAGACGCGAAACCGCCTGTCATTCACTTCAATATAAATGGATTTTCAAATGTCAAATCCCAGGCAGATCTTCCGGAGCTTAAACCTTTACAAAAATTCCCAATCCCCTTCCAGGAATACAAAAAAGCTTTTGAACAGGTGGTGAATTACCAGAGAAGAGGTTATTCATTCCTGGTTAACCTGACCTTCCAAACCAAAATATTTACCTGTCTGAGCCTTTCAGATATATTTCATGCCAGCCAGGCAAAATATAAACTCCTTTATAAGGATCAGTTTGTATTATTTTCACCCGAGTCCTTTATAAAGATCTATGATGGCAATATCTACTCCTTCCCGATGAAAGGGACCATAGATGCTTCAGTCCCCAATGCTGAACAGGTGATATTAAATGACCATAAGGAACAGGCCGAACATGCCACTATCGTCGACCTGATACGAAATGACCTCAGCATGATAGCCTCCCGCGTCACGGTGGATAAATACAGGTATATAGATAAAATTAAATCGACCGATAAAGAGCTCCTGCAGGTAAGCTCAATAATCTCCGGACAATTGGAAAAAGATTATGCCGCCAACATCGGTTCGATAATGTACCAGTTGCTCCCGGCCGGATCTGTTTCAGGTGCCCCCAAACCAAAAACCATTGAAATAATTAAAGAAGTAGAAAATTATGACCGGGGATATTATACCGGTGTATTTGGATATTTCGATGGCAGGAACCTCGACAGTTGCGTAATGATCCGGTTTATCGAAAAACAAAATGGTGAGTATTTTTATAAAAGCGGTGGCGGGATCACTGTCTACAGCAATCCCGAATCAGAGTATGAGGAATTAATTAATAAGATCTATGTCCCTGTTCATTGAAACATTAAAGATCCTCGACGGGAAACCGGTGAATCTTTTCTGGCACAATAAACGCCTCGCAAGAGCCAGAAGAGAAAATTACGGTATTGAAGAGCCTCTTGACCTGCTTGATTTTATCCGGGTCCCGGATGAATTTCAAAGCGGAATAGTCAAATGCAGAATAACCTATTCCGAAACAATCACTGGAATTACCTTTTCCCACCATACCCCCCGGAGAGTTACAAACCTGAAAATGGTCGTGGATGATCACATCGACTACACCTTCAAATATGCCGACAGGCAGAGACTTGAGACCCTCTTAAGGAAACAACCTGAAAAAAATGGTGATATCCTCATCATTAAAAATGGATTTGTCACCGATACATCCTACAGCAATATCGTTTTCCATGACGGATCCCGCTGGGTGACACCGGACACGCCATTGCTGGCCGGAACACAACGCGACAAGCTGATCCATGAAGGGATCATTTCCGAAGCATCCATTTCCCCCGATGATCTGAAAAAGTTTAAAAAGGCGAGATTGATCAATGCACTGCTTGAGTTTGATGGAATGGATATTGATATAGACCAAATAGTTTGGTAAATTGGCTTATCAATTCATCAACCACAAATCAAAATGCAAACAAAATTATTTTCCTTACTGTTCGCAGCATCTATGTTCCTGCTTTTTAGTTGCGACAATGAAATCCAAAAATCTTCTTCAACTCATGAATTCAACGGCACCTATTCAGGTGATCATCTCAATCGTGTAGCCTTTCCCCTGGGAGGGATCGGTGCCGGGATGGTCTGCCTTGAAGGAACAGGCTGCCTGTCCTATGTATCAGTCAGGAACAAACCCGAGCTGAATAACGAGCCACAAGCCTTCGCTGCCATTACCATAAAAGGCGAAAAAAATATGGCTCGAGTCATAGAAGGACCTGTTCCCGATTGGAAAATATTTGGCAAACAGGAAGCCGGGAATGGCCTGGGAGGAACCACCTACGGACTGCCCAGGTTCGACAGGGCGGAATTTAAGGCAAGGTTTCCATTCGCGTATGTTAAGCTATCTGACGATGATCTTCCTGTTGATGCCTCCATTACCGGCTGGAGCCCTTTCATCCCGGGAGATGAGGATAACTCAAGCCTGCCTGTTGGCGCCCTGGAGTATACTTTTCAAAATACTTCAGGTCAGGCTGTCGATGCCTTATTTTCATTCAATACGGTCAACTTCATGCGTATCCTTGTCCCTTCTGAATGGGGATCACATGCACCCGGAGATCAGATTAAAGGCATTCATAACGGATTTCTTCTGAACCAGGAAGGCATGTCTGAACATCCTGAGTTTGAAGGTGACTTTGCAGTTTATGTGCAGGGAGAGGAAGAGGTCATTGTAGATCACTGCTGGTTCCGTGGGGGCTGGTGGGATCCACTGACCATGGCCTGGAAAAACCTGGAAGAAATGAATCCAAAAGAAACGCCTGTCCAGGAAGGACATGCCCCGGGAGCTTCCCTGTATGTGCCTTTCCAGCTTGAACCCGGAGAGAGCAAAACAATCAGGCTTCAGATGGCCTGGTATGCTCCCCATTCAGATCTGTCGCGCGGCAGTATCCCCGAAGACGCAGAACCATGCTGTGAATCAGGGGAAGAATTTCCAACCACCTATTCCCCCTGGTATACTTCTAAATTCAATAGCATCCATGATGTTACGAAGTACTGGTCATCCCGGTATGATGAGCTGAAGGAAAAATCCACCACATTCAGGGATGCATTTTATTCCATTGACCTGGCCCCCGAAGTAATTGAGGCTGTGGCGGCCAACCTGACCATCCTGAAATCACCTACGGTCTTGCGCCAGCCCAATGGGAAATTATGGTGCTGGGAGGGATGCCATGAAAACATGGGATGCTGCCATGGTTCCTGCACCCATGTCTGGAATTATGCACAGGCCATTCCCCATCTTTTCCCGAAACTGGAAAGGAGCCTGCGGAATACAGAATTTAAAGTGTCCCAGAACACAGAGGGCCATCAGACTTTCAGGACAAATATGCCCATCTCCCCCACTTATCACAATTTTCATGCAGCATCGGACGGACAACTGGGTGGGGTTATGAAGGTGTACCGGGAATGGAGGGTTTCTGGAGATACAGACTGGCTCGAATCCCTGTGGCCAAGTATAAAACAAAGCATGCATTATTGCATTGAGACCTGGGATCCGAAACACAAAGGTGTTCTCGAGGAGCCACACCATAATACCTACGACATTGAATTCTGGGGACCCGATGGGATGTGTTCAAGTTTTTACCTTGGAGCGCTTAAGGCGATGGTGCTGATAGGAAACCAGTTTGAAGACGATATCGCCCTTTACCAGGAACTGCTGGATAAGGGAGGAAAAATCATGGAAGACAGTCTTTACAATGGTGAATATTTCTACCAGATCGTTCGCACCACAGGACTCGAAACCCCGGATCCTGTAACTGCCGCTTCCGGTCTATGGAATGTAAATTATTCACCCGAAGCACTGGAACTGTTAAAGGCAGAAGGCCCTAAGTATCAGTATGGGAACGGTTGCATATCTGATGGTGTATTGGGATTCTGGCTGGCCAGGGCCTGCGGGATGGATGACCTGGTTGATCCGGAAAAGATACTCAACCACCTGGTCTCTGTTTATAAGTATAATTTGAAGCACGACCTGTCGGACCATGTCAACCCACAGCGGCCATCCTATGCCATGGGAGACGATGGCGGATTGTTATTGTGCACCTGGCCATACAATGATCAGCCATCATTGCCATTTGTATACAGCAACGAGGTCTGGACAGGGATAGAATACCATGTAGCTTCCCACCTGATGATGATGGGCAAGGTTAAAGAGGGATTGGATATTGTCCGCACCTGCCGCGAACGATACGATGGCACAGCACGGAATCCTTTCGATGAATACGAATGTGGCCACTGGTACGCCAGGGCCATGTCGAGTTATGGTTTGTTGCAGGGATTAACCGGAGTGAGGTATGATGCTGTCGATAAGAAGCTGTATATTGATTCACAAATCGGTGATAACTTCACTTCATTCCTTGCTACTGAAACTGGTTTTGGAAATGTGGGACTGAGAAATGGAGAACCCTTTCTGGAGGTGAAGTTTGGAGATATTCCGGTAGATGAGATCATAAACCATTGAAAAGGGGCTGAGGATTTAAGGGGCCAAGGGGTCAAGGGAGGTGTGGGTACGGGGTAAGGAGTGAACTAAAAACCTGCAAAACCAGGAACCCGGAACCAGGAACCCGGAACTTTAACTAAATGATATGAACGGATTTCAAAGAATAGAAGCATCCCTGAACGGAGATACCCCCGACAAAATCCCAATCATGCTGCACAATTTCATGCTGGCTGCCAGGGAGGCCGGAATAACCATGAAGCAGTACAGGGAGGACCCTGAAAAGATGGCTCATGTACACATCCGGTTTGTCGAAAAATATGATGTGGACGGGATTATGCTGGATATTGATACCGTTTTGCTGGCAGATGCAATAGGTGTCCCAATAGACTTTCCTGAGGATGAACCGGCACGTGCCAATGGCTTGCTGATCCAGTCTTATGAACAGTTGGATGATATGGAACCTGTCGACATAAGGAAAAACGAAAGGATTATGATCTCCCTTGAGGCGGTCAATATTATGGTTAAGTATTTCAATGGCGAAATATTTATCCGGGGGAATTGTGACCAGGCCCCCTTCAGTGTGGCCAATCATGTCAGGGGACCAGCAGATTGGATGATGGACCTGCTCATCAATGAAGAATTCTGTCTCAGGCTATTGGACTATTGCCTGGACCCTTGTCTTCAATATCTGGAATTAATGGCGGAAACCGGGGTCCATATGTTGTCCAACGGTGACAGTCCGGCCGGACCGGATCTGATCCCGCCAGACATGTTTACAAAATATGCCAAACCATATGAGATTCGTATGGTCCAAAAAGCTCATGAACTTAAATTGCCCTATTGTAACCATATCTGCGGGAATACCGATCTGATCCTCAATGATATGCTGGAAACCGGCGTAGATGCGGTTGAGCTGGATTATAAAACAGATATCCAAAAAATCTACGATACCTTCCATGATAAGATTACTTTCTTCGGGAATATTGATCCTTCCAGGGTGATTGCTCATGGCACCCCGGAATTGGTGCATGAAAAAGTCGCTGAACTGCTGACTGTATATCAAAATTCAAACCGGTTTGTTTTGAATGCAGGATGCGCCATCCCGGCAGAAACACCTGAAGAAAATATCAGGATGCTGGTTAAAACTGCCAGGGAGTGGAATGAGGATTAGTTCCTTTCGAGAAAAGAAACCGTAAAATATTCCTCTTTTACATGCGGATTATACCGGATCTCATCCAGGGTAAATTCAGAAGTCCTGCCGTTCTGAATATTTTCCATTTTCATATATGACGCCATATACTTTCCGGATGTAACCTCTTTTACATCAGAGGATATTCTGATTTTCCATAATTCCTCATCCAGATCATAATACTCCGACCTGAGTGTCACATATTCCTTTTTGCTGACCCAGAGGATCTCCTTCGATAGTCCGGTCTCATCCGAAATATCTTCATTCAGTGGGAGCTTTTCTATCTTCCAGCATTCTGTTCCAGATATGTCTTCAGAACCCAAAATTGAGTAACTGAAATCATCCAGGGTGGGTGCTGTCATATCTGCATTGCTGAACTCTGAACCCATAAAGCTTTTACTCTTCTCCGAGGAAACGATCCTGCGTGTTTTACGCAATGCGGGCATGTATATCCACATATCATCAGATTCATCCTCATTATCAAAGATCAGCATGCCTGTTCCTTCCACTTCAGCCGGTGATAAAAACCGGATGATCCTCTTCTCAGTCTGTCCATTGTCAAATATCCTGGATGCCATGGATGTTTTTCTCACCCGCTCCCTGCCTTTCGAATCAAATATTCTCAGGGTGGATAAAGCCTCCATTCCTGTAATTTTTGAAACTTCACGCGATTTTTTAATTATTTCTTTGGCTTCCATCTGAGCACATACCAGTGAAGTTATCAGAAGCAATCCAAGTACTATGATTATCATTCTTTTCATGACAATTATTTATTAAGTGTTTGAGACTGTAGACTGAGGACTCGAGACTTGTGGACTTATTAACGGTATTCCCAACCTATTTCTCCTGGATTTCTCAAGGAACCTTGGCTTAAACAGGATGACCATAGCTGGTACAATAATAAGTGCTCCTACCAGGCAGGTGAAAATGGAAATGATCACCAGGTAGCCAAAAAACCGGATCGGGGCAAAAGCAGAAAAAGGCAATACACTGAATCCGATGATGACTGAAAGTGCATTAAACGCAATCCCCCTCCCGGTGGTGGTCAGTGTTTTAATTACGGCTTCGCTGTCTGACAATCCCTGCATTTTTTCATCCCTGTACCTCCACAGGAAATGGATGGTATAATCCACACCTACTCCAATCATAATGGAAGACAACAATGCAGTTGCAATATCCAGGTTCAGGCCAAAATATCCCATGATCCCGAATAATAATATCAATGCAAAGGATAATGGCACGACTGAAATAATACCTGCCGACAGGGATCTAAACATGGCAGTCATTAACACCATCACGATCAGTATGGCAATGATCAGTGAGATGACCTGCCCCCTGACAACCAGCCGTGCCATTTCCGAAACAACCAAACCGTATCCTCCAATGTGCTTAACCGAATGATCATTCCCGGTAAGCTCCTCGATCTTTGTAATTACATTATTTAATGTGGAATTGCTGCCATCATTGATCCGGATCATAATCTGGGCATTTTCATAGGTAAAATCAACCAGTTTCTCGAGATCCTCCGGATTCCCGCTCATATTATATAATTCCATGTACTGAGCAATGGCCGCCTTGCTGTCCGGGATCTTATCATAAAATGGATCACCGGGTTGATTCATTGCCTTGCTTATCTCGCGGATTATCGTCGACACAGAGATCACATTTCCTACTCCCGGGTAGTCTTTCAGCTCTTCCGTATAATAATCCATCTGCTTCATGATCGCCGGATCCAGTATATCTCCCTCAATATGAACGGCAATGGTTTGTGACCCTCCAAAAACTTCATTGATGATCACAGAACTTTGCTTCACCGGGTGATTCTTCCTGAAAAAGTTTTCCAGGTTGGTATCCACTTTCAATGAAATCATGCCCAGTCCTGTTATCAGAAGAACCATAAAGGAGATGCCCAGTATCCTTCGGGGATACCGGGTAACATACTTGCCAGACCGCTGTAAAATTTGCTCCAGCAAATGCTGTTTCCCATTTCTTTGAAATCTCCTGGTCTCCGATTTTTTTAACATGGAAAGTATGGCAGGGATGAAAAACAGGCTGAGCAGCAGGGCAAAAAAGATCCCAACTGCAGCTACTATTCCAAGCTGACGGGCCGGGATCATCCTGTGAGACAACAAACAGAGTATCCCTGCAATGGTTGTAATCCCGGTCATCATGATCGGGGTCCGTAAACTGGTATAAACCTTCCTTGCCAGTTTGCCATTGGAATAGTTTTCTTTCGACCAGTTCAATTCCTGGTACCGCGCCATCAGGTGAATGCCATAATCGTTTGCAATGGCAATCAGCATTATGGGAAGCAACAGTGTGATAATGGATAGCTTCCACCCGATAAGCGGCATGAATCCCATGCTGAATATTATGGCCAGCACAACCACTGCAAAGGGAAGTAATACACCTTTCAATTCCCTGAAAAACAAATACAGCATAACCAGCATTATGAGCAGACCAATGATCATCAGCTTTTTAAAATCTGCCGACAGTTCTTCTGCAACTATGGTCTTTATGTATGGAAGACCTCCCATAAAGATCTTCTCATCACCCGGATTCTCATCCACGATCTTCCTCACGCTGGCAACGATCTCCTCATCGATGGCTTCACTCTTCAGTGAAATAATAATTGTAGCAAGAGTAAAGTCATCTGAGACCACTACATTTACGGCCATCTCATTTTCCAGTAAATCCAGGCGTAATTTTTCTATTTCCTCTTCACTTTCAGGGATTGACCTGATAAAAGACTCAACAAGCAGATAGCCTTCTTCACCCGACATATTTTTTGTATCAAAAAGGGAAATAACCTGGTCAGTTTCTTCCAGTTTGTCAATGTCGCGCCGGATCTTTTTTATCCTTTTAAGTGTTGCAGGCTTCAATACATCATCCGATTCGAATACGATGATCAGTAATTCGTCTCCGCCGAATATTTCTTCAATCTTCTGGGTACTAAGCCTGGATGCCATTCCTGGAGGGATGTACTTCTCCATATCCGGATCGATCTCCGCCCTGAAAGCCTGTAAACCAACCACGATTGGTATTACAATGCTGATCGCAATGATCAGCCACCTGTATTTGACAATAAATGCTCCTGATCTCATAAATGCAATGGTCTTTTATATATTAAAAACTATATCTTAATTCGATGTATCCACCACTGAAAACGGGCCTGACCATATCGTACATGGATACCGCCGGGCCGTCGAAATACTGGCCACCTACGGTTAATCCCATATGATCATTGAATTTGTATGAAACCCGTCCATCGATATTATATTCCTCCGTATTCAAATTATATGAAGCGAACAACTCACATTTAAGTGTTTCGAACAGCAGGCTAACCGAAGGCCTGATCATGAGCACATGGCTCACCTTGTGTGATTGTCCGAAAATGAGCCTGTTAAATCCAATGATCTGGTCATCCAGCGATTTATTTAATTCTTCAAATGAAAAAGGTTCAGGAATCGGGAGGGATTCTGAATCACTGAACATGACCAGGTCGGGCATGGGTTTAAAATCAGGTATCCATTGACCGCAATACTGGATCAACAGGCTGAATTTCCCCATGGACCGGTCAATACCCAACACATATCTCAGATCTGATTGCGGGGCAAATATTTCTTCTTTATAGTTCTTCTGAGTTATCCTCATCCCTAATTCACCTCTCAATCCAAACATGCCTGCAGTTGTGGCAAAATCGGCACCTATTGTTGTATGCCTGAAAGCCTGGGGTTCCAGGCTTAAGGTGAGTCCGGAAACCAGGTCCAGGTTCATATTCCTGACGTCAATACCCGCCTGCGGATCAAAACCATTAAAAACAGAGACGGAACCGTCAATAGCCGGGAAATAATAATCGAGCTTAATGGCCATGCTTCCTCCATGGGAGCCCCATGTGGCATAATCCGGCTGGTAAAAGGATACAAAATCGGGCATATTGAAAAGATCGTATCGGTAGACAGAATACCTGTATACAGGGACCCATATCCCTTCCAGCGAGAAAGATTCACTGATCCTGAAGGTAGTCCTGAACAGGTAATTCCCGAGCCTCATATCATCGGGTTCGGGCGACCGGACAAAATAGTCCTTAGGTGTAATATTGTCGGTGGGACTAAACGCATCCGCTCTGCCCCAGACAACCACCTGCTGTCCTGCCCGTATATCGAACCGGCCCAGGTGAAGTTCTCCGTACATTTCACGGATCCGTGGCTGGATCAGGTTCTCATTATATTCATAGCCACCCCTTATCCTCACCTCTGTTAAAAGGCTGAATTTGCTGTCTGGGTCGTACTTCACTGACAAGCCGGCCTCTGCAAACAGACTGCTGAGATCAGGTTTTCCTGCATCTTCACCCAGGTACATGACGCTCCGGCCAAATCCTCTTATATCGATCATCGTTTCCGCTCGCTGATCAAAAAGTCCCTGCGCACTCACTCCTGATGCAATTAAAATGAGACAATATGCGGCTGTCCAATTTTTCACAACATATCTTTTTCCGATTCACGATTCACGATTCACGATTCACTTTTTACAATAATACAGCCATATAACGCATTTATTGTCCGATCCGCGAAGCCTGCACATTGGACTTGTCCAGACTTAGCGGTTTATACTTTTTATCCCTACCTTTAACATGACCTTGAATCCTGCGAGCGCATTTCCCCCGAGCAATCGGGGCACGCGGGGCAAGGAGTTTCAATGATTAAAATCAAGTACCATGCAACTCCAACGTAGAAATTTTTTGAAACTGGGCGGATTGTCTGTAGCCGCCTATGGAATATTACCCGTACTTCTATCATCCTGTAAATCAAAGCCTTTGATTTCCCTGGAGAAAATGACAGATGGGGTTGAGCCCCTTCAGAAGGAAGATTACGAAAAGCGTCTGGCCAGGGCACAGGCATTATTGGAGGAAAACAATATTGACGGATTACTCATCACCGGCGGGACCAACATGGAATATTTTTTAAATATGTCGTGGTGGAGAAGCGAGCGTATGTTTGGCGCCATCATAAACCGAAAAAGTGATCCTGTCTGGATCTGTCCTGCATTTGAATTGGAGCGGGCAGAGGAAGTTATTCAGTTCGGGAACGATATCCGTACCTGGGAAGAGCATGAATCTCCTTATACCCTGATCATCGACGCCATGAATACTATCGCTCCATCTGGTGGTGTACTGGGTATTGGCCCGACTGTAAGAAATTTCTTTGTGGAGGGTATCCGGAAAGAACTGTCCGGGACAGGAGTAGAACTTATCGATGGCTCTGTTATCACAGAAGGATGCCGTGGTATTAAGGATGAAAAGGAACTGGCATTTATGGACCTGGCTAACCGGATTACCAAGATAGCCTACCGGGAAGCCTTTCAGCATGCCGCGGAAGGGATGACCTCACAGGAAATGGCCTCCCTGATAAGGGAAGCCCACCAGCAAATGGGAACATCCGGGGGAGGTTATCCGCTTTTTGGACCCAACTCTGCGTTCCCTCATGGCACCCGTGAAAAACGCGACCTGAATCAGGGCGATGGTATCCTGGTGGATGGTGGTTGCAGCGTTGAAGGATATCGGTCGGATGTTACGCGGACCATCTTTTTCGGAACTCCCTCCGATAAGCAGAAAAAGGTATTCGATATTATCCTCAAGGCCCAGCAGGAAGCACAGAAAGCGGTACGACCGGGTGTGACATGCGAAACCATTGATCATGCAGCCAGGAAAGTCATCGAAGATGCCGGATTCGGTCCGGATTATAAATATTTCACTCATCGGCTGGGGCACGGCATTGGTATGGAAGGCCATGAATTTCCATACCTGGTGAGAGGAAACGATCTGAAATTACAACCGGGCATGACCTTCAGCAATGAACCCGGGATATATATCTACGGTGAATTTGGAGTAAGGATCGAAGACTGCTTTGCTGTAACCGAAGATGGCAGCACGGTATTGGGAGGCATGTCGGTAGAAAATATAGATAATCCCTTCGGCCAGAGCTAAATTGAATTTCGAATATCGAACAAGGATTTTTGATTTAAGAAGTACTTCAAAAATCAAACATCCTTGTTCCTTGTTGGGAGTTCGTTCTTATATTGTGAGGGCGTCTTCCCCACCGTCTCTTTAAACACGCTGTTGAAGGACGATTTTGAATTAAAGCCTGCCTCAAAGGCAATGGCTGTGAAAGTATATTTCTTATAGGCCGGATCCTGCAGCAGTCGTCTAACCTCTTCCACCCTGTATTCATTAATGAACTGGTAAAAGTTCCTGTTTAATTTTTCATTGATGATCTGGGTCAGGTAATGCCTTGGAATATTCAATGCGCCGGACAGGTCATGGATTGTCAGGTCGATATCCAGGTAAGGCTTTTTCTCCTCCATATGCTTTATTAGCTTATTCAGATATTTCTCGGCATCCTGGGACTTAAGTCCTGACCGTGTATATTTCGACTGGCCGTTGGTCGCATCCCTTTTCAAGATTCCCGACGACTTCATTTCCATGTAGTAACCGTAAAAAATTTCCGGCTGTTTTATCCCGTAAACACTAATTGCAAAGGCAAAAAGTGTTAATCCGAAATAGGAGACGATAGTTGGATTATAGGGAAGTTCCTGCTTAAAGATGACATAAACACCAACAATAAAAACCAGCACATAGGTCACATAAAAGCTGATAGAAACCACCTTCAGCCAGCTAAGCGTTATTCGCGTGGATGTTGAAGAGTATATATTGCGTATATTCTTCTGATGCCGGCTGATCAGTACGAAGGCAACAATGCTGTATGTGGTAATGGAGATAAAAAATGACAAACCATAGATCAGCCTGAACGACAGGTACGGGTCGTTGGCAAAGAAATCATCCAGTTTCATAACGGGACGGCCATGGAACACAATGGCCGAGGTAAATAC
>JADHVS010000082.1 GCA_016783865.1 Bacteroidales bacterium | reverse complement strand
CTTTCTTTTCGTGTTGATGAGAAAGGATTTCCGAAATAAAATCATTTAATTTCGTATAATGACTCCCTTTCCAGTAAATTTTTTCACAGCCGGTGCAGCGAAAGAATTCATTATAATATTTACGTGTTCCAGGCTGCAACCTGTCGATTATGCTTTCCCGGGAAACTTGTTCAATCACTCCATTACATTCTGAGCACCTTTTAAAAGGCTCGATCTGGTTGTAAAGATCGAACCGTTCGACAACTTCATTTGTTTGTTGCCTGGGATAAATATTCCTGATCCAATACCCAAGTCTAACCTCATTCCTTTTCAGTATTCCCACATCACGGGTCAGGATGATCCTGTGTTCGGCATTTGAGATTTCCACTATCTCCGCATCCTCGTAGTCATTTTTATACAGTGTGTCGAATCCAAGCAGCCTGAGATAATTCTTTAACCTGCCCAAATGGACATCAAGGATAAAGGCAGTTTTCCTCAGCGGTTTATTGCGGAGCTTACTGACAGATGAAATATTGAAGGATTCAAAAACAGGATAGACAGAAATTTTATCCTCATGCTGCACCAGGTAACCAAAATCAACATGTTTTCCATTGACCAGCACCAGGTCGACTTCAATATGCGGAACTCCCTGTGATTCAATGATGTCCTTAACGGTTTGTCTCCCTTTGTATGCAACACTAAAGAGGTGTTTCTTTTTGCCGCCCGGAAGAAAATCGTTCAGTTCTTCATAAAATCTAAGGGTAACAGATTTCATAATAAATAATATTGAATCCGGTCATGCTGAATAGGATGCCATTGGCAGACAATTCAACATGACCAATCAAACAGATTACCTGTGAAAACTTTTCCCGATAAACTTCAAACCTTCCGGCAAACCGGGTATTGAATATGGCATCATGAAATACCAGCGGCCAGTGTTTTAAGGAAGGGTCGCCGTTTCATATATTTTATCTGATCACTTTGTTTGTACCGTTTTCAAACATGAGAGAAGGTAACCCTGATTCCGGATGCGCATGGGTCCCGGTGAATCTTTCCACCAACACATCCTGGTAATTGGTGCAATAAATGCCATACGTGAACCATGAAGCCGGAGACTCGCTCCAGATCAGAGTAAAATCTTTGATAGTCAGGCTGTTAACATGTCCCGCAAAGAGACCAGGGATATCGCTTTTAAAAATCGATTTTTCCATGGAAAAGGCCGGGCGCAGGTCAAAATTGCCACCATAACTATCCGCCAGGGGACTGTCGGAGATTGTCAGCTGAACCTGGTCGAACACAAGATTTGTAATGGGACTCTCCTCCACGCCATATACAAGTATGCCTGTTTCGCTTTTCGCAATGATATTCCTGAACCTGACATTCGATATTTGCCCCAAAACGATGCCCTCACTCTGTGCAATAGCCGAAACATGGATGGGCTCCCCATTTCCCCACCAGTGACCCGAATGCAAGCGGGTCACAATCACAATATCGGAGAATAGTATATTTTCAATTGAACCCTCATCCCGCGCGAAAACACCAATTCCCCGGTTCGATCCATATATGACCAGGTTACTGAAGACACAGTTCCTTATATTGTTCATGCCATAACCCACCCGGATCCCGCTGGAACGGGATTGCAATATGCAATTAGTTACCACAATATTTTCAGCGTAACCCGTTTTATTCCCTACTTTTCTTTTGGTATAATCAGGCTCTGAAATAAGATTTCTGCTCACCCCTTCGTGGGTATCAAATCCTGTAACAATAATGGCATCATCACCCGCCCTGATATCACAATCCGAGATCCTGACATTTCTTGAAGTGGTGCAGTGTATTCCATCACTGTTAGGGACCAGGAGATTATTGTAAATGGCGATACCAGTAATATTGACATCGTCACAATCCCCGATACGAACGGTCCATACAGGGGAATCTTTCAGCTTAATATCTTTCAATAGCACCTCCTCACATTGCAATATGACGATCATCATTCCCGGTCTTGCTTCGTATTCTATCGGACCGTCATCAGGAACCTTGTCATCAGGAAAATATTGGTCTCTCTGGCGGGTGTACTGCCTGTCGAAATCTCCCCCGGAATGGGCCCTTCCCGGGATATGAAAATCGGTGCCCCTTCCATCAATTTCACCTTCACCAGTAATAGAAATATTTTTTGCCTGGTATGCCCAGATCATGCCATGTCTCATGCCATCCATCCGGTAATCGGCAGTGTCAAGGCTTCCGATGAGTTTTGCACCGGCAGATACGTGAAGGTTTACGTTGTCCTTTAAGGCTAAAGCTCCGGTAATAAAGTTGCCGGCCGGGATAAATACAGTTCCACCTCCCTTCGCATGGCAGTCATCGATGGCGCCCTGGATAGCAGCGGAGTTCAATGTTTGTCCATCCGGTTTTGCTCCATAATCGAGTATGTTATAGTGCAAATTGATATTGGATGTACAGGAAGTGAATAACAACAGAATGATGAAGAAGACCGGATGATGATTCATTGCGGAAAGTATTATTGGATGATGAGTTTACTGAGGTACTGATCTATTTTACCAGGTCCTTGTAAGGGATAAGCTTGATGTTGCGTTCATTGATCATATCCCTGACCTTTTCACTGGTGAATACTTTTGTAACCAGGTACCGGTCGGCACCCACACCCATATACCCACTGTGGCCGATAGCCTCCATTTCCGGGGTGTCCAGCGCCGGATGTTCCACAAACAGGTAGGTTTTGCCATTTTCCAGTTTGTTCAGGGCGTCCACGAAAAGAGTAATTCTCTCCTCGAGGGTTTCTCCCTTGCCTTCAATTGGAAACCGTTCTATTCCCGCAATGCTCCGGTCAACAACCAGGTTATATTCTTCAGCCAGTTTGTTAAAGACTTCCTGAACCTGGTCATCCCAGTTCGCGCAGCCCATGTGGCAGGAGAGGTGTGAGACATGGGGGATGTGTTTCATGGCCATTTCAATCTGGGCACGCATTTCCTGTTCAATTTCCCCGATCTTCCAATCCTGTTCGCGTAAGGCCCTCTCCGGCGGGAATTCATCATTGGCCCATATCATGGGGAAAAAGTACCCGTCTTCGTCGGTAATACTGGGAGAGTGGGTTAATGGTCTCCATTTATAGTTTTCCCATTCAGAGGTTACTGTAATGTGGATCCCCACATCCAGCCCGGGATTTTCATTCAGCATTTTTACCGCTTCGGGAAACCAGGGACAGGGTACCATGACTTCAACGGTGGTCATAATGCCATCTACGTATGAGCGTATACAACCCAGGTTGGCAGCATGGGTTGAACCGATATCATCCCCCCGGACGATCAGCCGGATGGATTCGTTTTGGGAAGAGGTGGTAGCAACGAAAAAAATAAGCAAAATCGGAAGAAGGGTGAGTTTTTTCATAATTTGTATATTAAAAAAGTTGCAAGGTGCTAGTTACTGGTTACTGGGTATTAGACAACCACTACTTTTTATGCTATGAATCATATACCTAGCAACTAGTTACTATGATTCTTATAAACTTCTTTAAAATTAGAAAAATCCGCAGAGTACTCATTGCTCTCTGCGGAAATAATTGGAAAGAAAGTTTTTATTTTCGGGACGAGTAATTTTACTCAGAGATAGTAAAAACCATGGGGCCAAGGTCCCGGATGGCCCCGTCGGGACCAATGGCCTTGATCTCTTCAACCATCAATTTCTGGTTAGTGATAAGTGAATTGATAAGATCAATCTGCAACTCAGAATACTTATCTGATTTGGAAATTTCTTCCCTGATGGCCATTGCGCCAGACATAGGAACGGTGGCACTCATCACAAAGGATACCACTTTGAATTGTATATCGAAGTCAATAGCCATATAAGCATTTATACCACCGGCCTCCAGCAGGTCACTTTTCGAGATTGATCCACTTCTCATTTCTCCGACGCGTGCTACGGGATCAGGGATAGGTTTCACCCTGAATGTAATGCTTCCGACATCCCTGCCATCTTTCGAGACTGTAATTTCCGCTTCACCGGTGCGTGCTGGCATTACTACATATTCACCGGCCTGGCCTTCAATCCTTCCGTTGTTGAGCCTCACTTCCAGTTCTTCGGATTTATAACCTGAAACGGCCACAGCGACGGGATTCTCGACTCCAATGTACAATACGTTCATTTTTATCGGGACAATAGCTGTTATGACATCATCATTGGTCATTTCACCATTCACTTCACTCAGTACTTGTTTTTCCTGTGTTTTTGCACAGGCGATCCCAAGCACCAGGAGTGCGATGATCGGTAATACTCCTAATAATTTAAGTTTCGACATTTGATTTGACTTTGTTTTGCTCATCATGGTTATGCGTTTTTTAATTAATGATTGATTGAAACGGGAAGAAAGCGGGATCAGTCTGCCTTCGGCTACCTGGTTAACCAGCAGGGCCTGGTAAAAAACCTTATCCAGTCCCTTGTTCAGTGCGCCCTCATCGGCCAGGTACTCATGGACGAGCTGGACAGAATCTCTCATCATCCAGATGAGGGGATTAAACCACATGATTGCAGTCAGCGCCTCGGTGAGCAGCATGTCGGCTGAATGCCATTGCCTGGCATGGATCTTTTCATGCTGGATGATGTCACTCATTTCATTGTCCGGTGTAATCTTAGCCGGAATAAAGATCCAGTTGAAGAATGAGAAGGGATGGTCAAACGAAGTATTCCGGATGATGATGAATGATTGGCTCTTTTCTTTTTCTGATCTGAAATAGCAGACGCTGATGACTGTAAATTGTTTCAGCAGCCTGACCATAAGGAAGGCAAAACCTAACAGGTAAACCAATAATACAATTCCTGACCAGGGAATGTTTTCACCGGAAGATGGCACAGCGGGCAGGTTAACGGGCGGGGCGATTATTTCAGCGTTTCCCCTTACAGGTCCGGATGATTGTGATTCAGAAGGATTTGTTATAACAGGAGAAGCTTCCGTATTACCTGCCTCCGATCCATCGATTTTATCATGTTGCCAGGCGAAATATTCTGATGTACCCAGCGAAGGCAGATCCAGGTTGACCTGCATGTTAACAGAGGGCAAAATAAACGATATAATTATACTGGCTATCAAATAAATACGGACAGCCCTGAAATCAGTATCTTTTTGAAGTAACAGCCTGTAAAACAGGTAAAATAAGCTTATGCAGACCGATGATACAACAATGTATGCCAGGATCAGGGATATATTCATTTTTTCTGTTTTTGAATTTCATTTTCAATCATTTGCTTCAATTCCTCAAGTTCATTCAGGCTTACCTTCTTTTGCTTAACGAAGAATGAAACGGCTTGTTTTACAGAATTATTAAAAAGGCCTTTCATGGTATCTTTTAACAGGAATTGTGCATAGTCTTTTTTTGAGACGATCGGAAAATAAACATAGGTTTTGCTATATACTTTATGGGATACATAGCCTTTCTTTTCCAATACTTTAAGTACAGTTGCTACGGTGTTGTAAGCAGGCCTGGGATCGGGCAGCTGATCTATAACATCCGTTACCGCGCCATCTTCAATTTCCCAGAGAACCCTCAGGATCTCTTCCTGTGCTTTCGTAAGTTCCTTCATTAAGTAAAGTTGAAATATGTACTATAAGATTTAATTATCTACTACAAATATAGTAGATGGATATTTAAAATCCAAATAAAATGCAAAAAAAAACTGCCCAGGGAGAGCAGCTTAATAATACTGTTAACTTAAGATAAAAGTTTCTGGAGACTACCGACTTGCGGACTGTAGACTGTGGACTGCGGACTCTTCAATTATGCCCTCCAGGGCCGTTTCCTGTTCCGGATGGCAGGATCATTAAGGCAATCGAGCGCGATGTTAACATCCTGAACCATCTGGAAGTCATACATGCCAACACATATGAAATCTGCCCCACCTTCAAAGGCAAAACGGAATCCTTCCTCAGGATGGATCGCACCTGCGGCGAGGATCTTAAATCCGATCCATGGCTGAGGCAGGTCGTTCATGAAAGCAATTGTTTCTTCGGTGTTGAAACAGAATTTGTTATCATGCCAGGTAGGATGCTGAGCTGACCAGTATTGCTGGTGGTGAATTGTTTTCATCCAGAAGTCAGGATCAAATCCAAGATCAGCAGCTTTTTTGATGGTTTCAATGTTATGCGCTCCAATACCTGCAGGCAGACCGGCATCTTCTATCAGTTGAAGTGCTTTGGCTATTTTGTCGGGTCCGTCTTCCTGCTGAAAATAGAAGTCGGCCGTTTCCCCCTGGATGTAGCAGGCTGTGGCTCCGTGGTCAATGGCTTGCTGTATGAAATCGAGCCACTCCTGGAAGGGTTTTGCTCTGACCCCCTGGCTATAATCCAGACCAACACAATCAGACATGAATTGGATCTTACCAAGTTTCCGGTCCCAGTATTCATTGATAAGCTTCGCGATGACCGGATCTGTTAACAGAGTATTCACTCCACATTTTTCAGCAATGGAGAGGGTCCTGAAAATTCGTTCTTTCGTATGATATGCCCTGATCAGGTGAGAGACATAAATCAGGTCGCGGGAATGAGCATAACCATTCAACAGGTTTCCGCCTAAAATTACCTTACTGACCTGTTTGTCCCTGATCATCCCAAAAGGCAATTCTCCTTTCAACTCATCGATTTCCGGGAAATCCATTCTCACAACACTCGCACCTGACATTATATCCACGAGGTTTTGCTCCTCCATACTTTCCCATTTCCTCTTCTTCAGGTATGCAAGACCGAAGGCACCCAAAACGGGCAAAGTAGCCAGGTGTTTCAGGATTTCACGCCGTGGAAGTAAAGGTCCGGCAACAGGTTCCGGTTCCTGTTGGCTTTTTTCAATCTCCTCAGGGGTCACAATTTTTCTTGGCGATTTCTTCCGGTATATGAAACTGGAAAGCAGTTTGTCCAATCCCAGATAATGACCCGTTGGGAGTAATGCCACAGCTATCATGGCAATGCATTCGATGAGGTTCTTATCGATGAACAGGTAGTGTCCCTCCAGACTTGAACTATAGGCATTTGTGATAAACGGTGGATTGGCCAGGAAATACATCCCGAGTAAAACGGCACCACCAATGGCTGCGATGCGCGTAAATAAACCCAGCATCAGGCCCAGTCCTATGAAAATTTGTCCCCAGATATTAGCAAAATCAATGAAAGCCAGCATACCTTGCGAATCAGCCATCCAGTGAAATAATCCTGGTAAGATATATCTAGATTGTTCAAGGTAGCCTGCTGCTGTCCATGTAGGATCTCCAAGTTTGATCAGGCCTTCATACAGGAAGTGCCAGCCGATAAGTATCCTGAGTGCTACCATAAAATAGATACCCACCTTGGATACATCTACAGATCTTGCAGTCGCTTTCATCCTGGTAATAATTTGTGATGGTTAAATATATATTTTCCCTTAAAGCGATGCAAAGATTAATTATTCTCATTAAGGAAATCGCCAAGTGAACCACCCAGTGTGTTACCCGAACCCCCTTCATTAATCCCGAAATCTGAAGCTCCCAATTTGATCAGGACTCCGTAACCTGCACTGTTTGTGATTGATGAGTTGGTTATAGTTATACTTTTAGCGGCTGGCTGGATGATCACATTGGCCTGGTCTACAGTTCCTCCGCCTCCGTCAGTAATAGTAACATTGGATAAGGATACTGCATTGTCGGTGGCGATGTATATCCCATCCCAGTGGCCTGCTGTATTTTCTGATCCTTCGAAAACAACCGAAGATGCCGTCAGGGCTCCGTTTACCTGGAAAGCAGTCCCGGATGCGAATTGTAATACCGCTCCGGATTCAATGGTGATCGACCGGGTTCCTTTCAGGATGATGGATTCAACGATCAGGTAGTCAATGTCCGCACTGAGGTTTGTCCATGTTCCTGTAAGGTCATTCTGGCCATTCCTTACTTCAATGGCAGGCGTTGTTGAGGTGGGAACAGAAATGCTGTTATCAGAGACTACTTTGTGCACATCGTCAATACCCAGCCGGATGGCAGATACAGCATTGTCTTCAAGAGTATTACCAGAAAAATTGCTGGTATACTGTATAACTGCATCGTCTTTCAGGTGAATACCCATCCCAATAGATCCGGATACTTTAGAATTTTGCATGTTCAGATTGCCTTCAATAGTAAGGTTGGCTGCTTCTTCAAGTCCCTGCAATACCTTGTAACCGCCATTCATTATATCAGTGTAGGTGATCAATGTATTACCATTTTTCACATAAATCCCGGTCCATGATCCGGCTGTACCTGCAAGCCCGTCAATAATCACCGGTGAGGCAGACGATCCGTTTATGTTCAGATCCCCATTCACGATAATCCCTCCCTGGTAGGTCAGGTATACTTCAGTTCCAGGTAAAATAGTCAGGGTTTTATTGAAGGTAACTGTTCCGGAAATATGATAGGGAATGCCATAATTAGTGAGGATGGGTGCAACTGTTTCGGTGGAGCCATAGGATGATTCATACAACATTATATGGGCATTTTCAGATTCCTCTGAGAAATCGGGGCTGGACATGCTTGCGAGTATATTCACAGGTGCCTTGATGGAACCGATTCCATTGGATGCAAAATTATTGTTCCAGAATGCGTTGGTATAACTTGGCTCATCAAATTCAAAAACAGCCTGATCTTTGACAACCACACCATAACCGTTGCTGTTCTTAAAAAGGTTTCCTGAAACAGTTGCTCTGGCGGTTCCTGTAAGGGTCAGGCAGGCACTCTCACTCACCTCGCCTGTATAGGAGGAATATCCACCATGGTCTAATACACAGTTGGCAATAACATTGCCCTGGCTCTTCAAATGGATGCCTTTCCAGTCATTAAATGCTGCTGTAAAATCGACACTATTGGCCACCAGCTGACCGGTTTCTTCAACGATGATCCCTGTATTATCCAGGAATTCAATGTTAACTCCTGACTCAATAACCACTCTGGCAGATATATAGAGATTTGAGGTAACGATATAATCTGTTTCACCGGGATTTTTGACCACAATGGTTGAATCGGCAGTAATATGCCCCGACAGTGTAAAAGTTCCCTCAACTGTTACCGACATAAAGTCCTCGCTGAACTGGGTTCCCCGGGTTACCCTGAGCCTAAGTGTATATGATCCATTCATTGTTGGAATGAAATAAGCAGAATCAGACATGGAAAAGGCTATTGAATCGTCCGAGGGTGAGACCGAAAAGGACCATTCGATTTCGTAATCTGAGCCAAATGTTGCCGAGGCATCGAGCCATATGGTATCGCCAATGCTGGCAGTTGTGTCATTTCCGGTGTGGGCAATGAGGTTTGGGCCAACATCGTCTTTCTTACAGGAAAATATAAATCCCAGTAAGACTGCTAAAAGATATATGATTGCTGTTTTTCTCATATTCATTGTATTGCGAAAAAGATTGAATAAAAATAACTAAAAAAGAGTTACATGTTGCAAGTTGCAAGTTGCAAGTTACAAGTTCTACCAGTGACTCGTACCTCGTACCTGGTCTGTATAAACCAGCCAACCTGCAAATTAGTAATCAGACTCAATTAGTTTTTTCACGCCTACGAAGTACAGATCAAACCCGCCCTTTCCGCCGGGGCGGTTCGAGGAGAACATCAGCAGGTCATGCTGGAAGTCGTTAAGATGTTTAAGGATCGGTCTGTATTCGTCATATTCCGTATTGATTTGCTTTCCGAAGTTTTCCGGTTCAGACCAGCCCGATCCTTCTCTTACAGAATACCATAGATCATACCCGCCCTGACCACCTGGCCTGTCAGATGTAAATACCAGAACATTATTGCTAATGCTGGGGCATTTGTCGTTGGATGGTGAGGACAAAACAGCACACTTAAGGATATCGGCATCCAGAGTCTGATTTTCCAGGGAATACAGAACCTCTCTTTGCGCCGGTAACTCACAGGAATAAATATCGAAATCCAGACCCCGGTCAGAACAGAAATAGATTATTTTATTATCGAAGTCAATGGATGGATAGGCATCATCACTGCCAGAATTCAGGTATAGGATTTCAGCGGGTTCAATGAATAGCAGCGTTGTATCATCGTCAGTATCGGTATGTGTTAACATAATATCCAGGTCCCCTGATTGGTCACTTGCCCAGAGTACCAGATATTGGTCATTTTCATTATAATGATACGAATCCATCTCTTCATTCAGATAGCTAACGACGGGTCCCAATTCATTATATGGCGTATTGATAGTATCCAGTATCTGGTTCAATACACTCGGATCATGAAGGCCCCACCAGTTGTTTATTATCTTACCTGCTGTCAGATCTGCATTATCCTTATCAAACTCAATCTCAAAATCTTCATGAATTATATCAAAGTTCTCGCCATCGCTGTTCCTGTTTGTTGAGAAGAAAAGGGTGAACAGATGATTAATAGTTGGTGCCGATAAATTATAGTCATCATATTGAGTATTGAAGTCTTCCAGGTTAACAGGGGATGTTGGAAGCACACCAGTATTGTATTTATAACCATAGTATGGACAGGCGGTCATAAGTATAACGAGTAAAAGAAAAACAATGATACCCCGGCGTCTGATCATGGGAATTAAGTATTTCAATCCCTGATTTTTAATTCGAAATTATATAATCTCACCTGAATAATACGATCAGGATAACAAAATATTATACCTCATGCCATCGATTACGCTTTTATTTATTCCTGTATTAATTTAAGCTAAGTGCAAATTAGGCAATGATGTCATTTTTCAGGAATAAGCCAGGCGACTTTTATAGCTAAGACGGATTAATAATAAAGACACTTATTAACAACCAAAAAACAGTACAAATGGAAGAAATTGCCGGAAAACCAGACATACCGGATGAGATAATAACAAGCAAGATCTATTTAATAAGAGATAAAAAAGTAATGCTGGATGCAGATCTGGCTGAGCTTTAAGGAGTTACCACCGGAAACCTGAATAAGGCTGTAAAGAGAAACATTGCCCGTTTTCCACAGGACTTTATGTTCCGGCTTGAGCAAGAGGAGCTTGATCACTTGATATTCCAGATTGGAATAGCAAGTTGGGGTGGAAGACGAACTCCTCCATATGCTTTTGCCGAGCAGGGAGTAGCTATGTTATCGGGAGTATTAAACAGTGAAAGGGCAATAAAGGTAAACATCCAGATCATGCGTGTATTTACACGTATTCGTGAAATGCTTGAAACTCACAAAGAGATACTTAAGAAACTTGAGGAGTTAGAGAGAAAGGACATTGAACAGGATGAAAAGATTATCTTAATCTTTGAATACCTCAGGCAGTTGGAAGAGACCAGGCTGCATGAATCAGAGCAAAGTGATAGGAGACGGATAGGTTACAAAAGACAAAACGAACAATAGCCCCACAAATTACAGATCAAATCCCTCCTGAATCCCTGAGGATTGGATAAGAATATTTCCAGTAAAACTTGCAAGCTCGAAGCCAGGCGACTTTTGGACGATACCTTCTATTTAGTTAACGGATCTTCAGGATTTGGCAGTACTCCATCCTGAATCATCTTCACTATCCCCAGCAATGCAACCCATCCGTATTCCTGTTCTCCGGCCACCAGCGGTTCCATGTAAGCAAATCATCGAAGACTTCATGTAAAAACCATTTTTCAGGATATTTTTTATAGATCTCCTTTACCGTCATTGATCCGACCGGAGGCTGTGAGCGGTCCCTGCTCTTCAAATCATTGGTTGCAGCAAAATTGGGGACAAATCCCGATTCGGTTATTTCATGAGTGATCTCGATGGCATTGGCATAGGTCAGTTCCTTATTATCCATACTGAACATGTAGGATACAAAATAATTATCCCAGCAAAACAATACATATCCCTTCCAGCCGGAAGCAAGGTTTTTTTTCAGTCCGGTGTATTCATTCCCGGTATACTCTGGCTTTTGTGTAGACTGGCAGGCAAAAAGAAAAAGTGATAATACGCTGATTATCAGTATTCTGGATTTTATGATGCTGGTTTTTATGCGATTTTTAATTCAGAAAACCAAGGTACAAGAAAAAGTCCACCCTTAGAAACATTAAATATTTTTATCTTCAGGGAAATTATCTTTAGCCGGAATGAAAGCGATTACCTTCCAAAATATCAGGGAAATAGAATGTATTGATGTACCCGATCCCGAGATCCTCGAACCGGGCGACCTGATCGTCAAAACCACCTGCACTGCCATCTGCGGTTCCGATATGCATGTTTATCATGGACGGGAAACCGGCATAGATAAAGGGACTGTTATGGGACATGAGTTTACCGGTGAGGTTGTGGAAACCGGCACAGGTGTCACGGTATTTAAAAAGGGAGATCATGTAGTAAGTCCGTTTACAACCAGTTGCGGGAAATGCTATTTCTGCAAGACCGGGTTAACAGCCCGTTGTGAAAGAAGCCAGTTATTTGGCTGGGTGGAAAATGGAAAGGGATTGCAGGGAGCACAGGCAGAATATGTAAGGATACCCCTGGCTGATTCCACGGCGGTGTTAATTCCTGAAAATGTTCAACCACGACATGCACTGCTTGCGGGAGATATTCTGTCTACAGGATATTTCTGTGCTGAAATGGCTGAGGTGCAGAAGGGGAAACCTTATGTGGTTGTGGGATGCGGACCGGTTGGTTTGCTTGCTGTCCTGAGTGCTTTTGATCAGGGAGCCGACCGGGTGTATGCAATAGATCCGGTTGAATACAGATTGAAAATTGCGGAGAAAATGGGTGCTGTACCCATCAAACTGGATGATGTAATTCAGGAAAAGGTGCAGGATATTACACAGGGTATAGGATTTGAATCGGTGATGGAGGCAGTTGGAAGTCCCGGAGCACAGAGGCTGGCATATCAGATCGTAAGGCAGGGAGGTATCATATCTACCGTCGGTGTTCACACTGCAGCTGATTTTTCTTTCAGTCCGGTGGATGCCTATAATAAAAACATCACGTACAAAATAGGCCGGTGTTCTGCCAGGCATTATATGGATAAAGTAATACCAAGGTTACATGGGTGGAGCAAGATGCTCGATCTGATCATTACTCATACAATGTCACTGGATGAGGGTAAAAACGCGTACCGGATTTTTGACCAGAAGCTTGAAGACTGTATAAAAATCCTATTAAATCCCTGACATAAATGATCGGTATAAATCAGCCCGGTTAGTCTTAAATAATTTCTTTCGCTTCAGATATATTGGCAGAGGCAATCTCCAATAGTTTGATATCATTCAATGCCAGTGAAATATCATGCTTTTGAGGCTTGCCCTCCTGGATACTGATCGATACATCGTCGTAGGGAGTATAGGGTAATGGATCAACTATCCATTCTTTCACCTGTGCCTCTTTTTTTGCCCGGATTACATTTCCCGTATCGGTTTCTTCCTCAGTTATATACCAGCCCTGGTCGGTGATCATATGAAGTATTCCATAATGTTCCCTGTCGTTCCCGGTTGGATCAAAGACTTCGAGGTCGGCTGCCCAGGTAATAAACAGATATGAGCTTGCCCCGTTTTCAAAGTTGACCTTCATGAATTCAGTGTCATTACACATAAGGGATTGTGCAAAATTGTCGGAGAAATAGTTGATCGATTTAACTGCTGAACCGGCCAGATAGATCGATTTATTCAGATTGTGAACCATTGCATCCATAAACGGACCTCCGTTTTTTTCAGGGTCTGTGGCCCAATCATTCCAGGTAGGATAGTGATGAAACCAGTCCTCTTTGTAAAGCGCAAGACTGCCTATCTCCCCGCTATCAAGGATTTGCCTGATCTTTTCCACATTGGCATTCCCGGTGCGTCCGTAAAACACTGCGCAGTTTACTTTACCATGAACTATATTGAAAAGTTTTTCGGCATCTTTTACATTGGGTGCCAGGGGTTTGGTGGTAATAATATGTTTCCCGGAATCTGCAGCTTTCTGAAAAAGATCAATTCGTATCCATGGAGGAGTAAAAATCATCACAATGTCAATTTTCGGATCATCAAAGATTACATCATCACTATCTGCGGGCTGTGCACCAATCTTCCCGGCAATTGTCCGGCTTTTAACTTTGTCAATGTCGAAAGTATACTTAACCTTGAAGTACTTGCTGTTGTTCAGGTTATCAATTTCCCAGCGAAGGTAGTCGCCGCATCCAATCAGGCCGGCTTTTAATTGTTTATTCATTTTCTGCGGAATATTTTCAGTTTTGATATTTACTAATAATGGTATCCATTAACTCATTGGTCCCTTCTTCAACCACCATTCTTTTCGGATCACTCTCAAACCATTCTATTGTTCTTTTAATGCCTTCTTTGAAAGGGATCGTGGCCTTAAATTCAGGGACAAAGGTTTTGATTTTGGAGTTATCGAAAATTGCACTTACCGCTTTGTCTCCCAGTAAATTGCCCCACATCCATTCCTGCCCGAGTGATTCGGCCACCTGGCAAATAAAATGTGAAGAAATATGTACCATATTGGCTTCTTTTCCAGCTGCGGCAGCTACTGCTTCATAGATCTGGTTCCAGGTTAACACCTCGTCGGAAGTGATGTGGAAACTATGACCAATGGCCTGTTGGTGTCCCAACAAACCTGTGAAACCAATAGCAAAGTCTTCAGAATGTGTGATGGTCCAGAGTGAGCTGCCATCACCGTGTACAATAACAGGCTTGCCCTTTTTAATTCTGTCAATGATGGTATAATCTTCCCAGCTGCCGATAGCTACTGGTATTACAGTATCATAAGTCAGGGAAGGCCTCACGATGGTCATCGGAAAATCATTTTCACGGTAAGCCTTTATCAATTCATCTTCGCAGGCAATTTTATCACGCGAATAATCCCAATAAGGATTTTTCAGGGGTGTTGATTCGGTTACGACCGGATGGGAAAGTGGTTTCTGGTAGGCTGAGGCCGAACTGATAAAAATATATTGTTCAGTCTTGCCCGAAAAAAGCTTAATGTCACGTCTGATTTCTTCCGGTTTGAAAGCAATAAAATTGGCAACAACATCAAATTCAAGATCCTTAACAGCTGCCTTAATCTGATCAACATTGTTGATGTCGCCCCGGATGATCCTGGCATCCTTGAGCCCGGGCCTTTCCCGGTTACCCCTGTTCAGCAAAAAGACTTCATAACCTTTTTTAAGTGCAAGTTTTGAACATGCCGTGGAGATATTACCTGTTCCTCCGATAAATAATACTTTCATGGATCGGATTTTTAATTCAAATATTTCTTGCTTGTTTTGCTTCTACTTATTATTTAATTGTCCTGCTATTTTGCCATAGTCATTAAAAATAGTCAAAATTCTCCTGACACCTTAATTCGGTAAACAAAAACATGCTGCTGATTATTCCTTTCTGTCACGCTTCTTATCACTTAGCCTATCTGGTTTTTTTTTCTTTACTTTGCCAATTATTTAGAAACATTCTTAAAAGCTGGTGTTATGTGTTTAGCCGTACCCGGGAAGGTAGTGTCGATCGATGAGAGCAATCCTGAACTCAGAATGGCCAGGGTTGATTTTTCAGGGATTATGAAGGAGGTGAGTGTTCAATGGCTGCCTGAAGTTAAGGTAGGCGATTATATTCTGTCTCACGTGGGGATGGCACTTAATATAATCGATGAGGAAGATGCGATGGAGACCCTCAAACTGCTGCGGGAACTGGGTGAGATGGATACGGAAAACCAGGAACCATGGTAAGAAGTGACGAGTGACGTGTGACGAGTGAAGAAGAAGTGACGAGTGAGGTGAAAAACAAAAAACGCTGAACGCTGAACACTGAACGCTGACCGATAAACCGAAAAACTAAAAATTGAAATACCTCGACGAATACAGGGACAAGGAGATCGTGCAGAAGCTTTCTGCCCAGATCAGGAAAGTGACCACATGTGATTGGACCATCATGGAGATATGCGGGGGACAGACACACTCCATCATGAGGTATGGTCTTGAGGAATACCTGCCTGACCGGATCAGGCTTGTACACGGACCGGGTTGCCCGGTTTGTGTTACACCGCTTGAGATAATTGATAAAGCTATTGCCCTGGCTTCACGGGATGATGTGATCTTCGCTTCATTCGGCGACATGATGCGGGTTCCCGGTTCTGAGAAGGACCTGTTGAGCGTGAAGGCTGCTGGAGGCGATGTCAGGATGGTTTATTCTCCGCTCGATGCAGTAAAGATTGCAGAAGAGAATCCGGAAAAGAATGTGGTCTTTTTTGCCATCGGATTTGAAACCACGGCTCCGGGGAATGCACTATCTGTTAAAGAAGCTAAACGCAGGGGATTGACCAACTATTTCATCCTCTCATCCCACGTGCTGGTTCCACCCGCCATGAAAGCCATTCTTTCGTCTGATAAAAACCAGATACAGGCGTTCCTTGCTGCCGGACATGTCTGTACAGTCATGGGGTATAATGAGTATATCCCAATAGCAGAGGAATATGGCATACCCATTGTCGTCACCGGATTCGAGCCGGTGGATATCCTGCAGGGGATTTACAGGGCAGTTGAGATGCTGGAAAAAGGAATTACAGAAGTTCACAATGCATACGGCAGGGCGGTCACCCGGGAAGGTAATGTGAAGGCTAAAGAGCTTTTGCAGGAAGTGTTTACTGTCACCGATCGTAAGTGGCGCGGCATTGGCAATATCCCGCAGAGCGGATATGCCCTGGCATCCGGTTACGCCGGATTCGATGCTGAAAGGGTTTTTAATACAGGAGATATCTCAGTCGAGGAATCACCTCTGTGTATCGCAGGTGAAGTATTGCAGGGACTTAAAAAACCTTCCGACTGTTCTGCATTCGGAAAAGAATGTAAACCGGAGCATCCGCTTGGAGCCCCAATGGTCTCGGCAGAAGGAGCCTGTTCAGCCTATTTTCGCTTCAGGAAAAGCGAAAATAGGCTGAACCGTGAGTCGTGAGTCGTGAATCGTGAATCGCAAAACCTGTAACTCGTAACCAATAACTAGCAGAAAGAACATAGATTATCAAATGGATTTTCAATCAAGTTGTCCTATACCAATAAGCGATTATCCCGTCATCACCATGGCGCACGGGAGCGGAGGAGTGTTGTCGCATCAGTTGATCGACAAGTTGTTCGTGCCGCTTTTTGGTACATTACAACTTAATGACCTGCACGACGGTGCAGTCTTTGATGTTCCTGCCGGAAAACTCGCTTTTACTACAGATTCTTTCGTTATCGATCCCATCTTCTTTCCTGGTGGCAACATCGGCGAACTGGCCATTAACGGAACCGTAAATGATATTGCCTGTTGCGGGGCCAAACCACTTTATCTCTCCGTTGGCCTCATCCTGGAAGAAGGGCTTCCAATGGACGACTTGTGGAAGATCGCAGTGTCAATGAAAGAAGCTTCAGATAGAGCTGGAGTTAAGATCATAACCGGCGATACCAAAGTGGTTGATAGGGGAAAAGGGGATAAAATCTTCATTAATACCACCGGTATTGGTTCCGTTCGGGAAGGAGTAAATATCTCTCCAGGGAATTGTAAACATGGAGATGTGATTATAGTCAGCGGCACAATAGGTGATCACGGAGTTGCGGTGATGTCGGCCAGGTCGGGCCTCGAATTTGAAACTCAGATTGTCAGCGATACAGCTCCATTAAATGGCATGGTGGAAGAGATCCTGAATGCTTCAAGTCAGATTCATGTCTTGCGTGATCCAACAAGGGGTGGGGTTGCCACAACCTTAAATGAGATTGCATCTTCTTCAAATACCGGGATTATCCTGGAAGAAGACCATATACCTGTCGCTAACGAAGTTCGCGGCGCCTGTGAAATTCTTGGGCTCGATCCACTATATATCGCCAACGAAGGCAAATTGCTGGTTATTATTCCCGAATCAGAATCTGAAGCGGTATTAAAAGCCATGCGAAACCATCCTGCTGGAAAAAATGCAACCCTAATCGGACGTGTTACTGAAGATCATCCCGGAATCGTCAGAATGATCACGACCATTGGCAGTTCGCGTATCATCGACATGCTTACCGGTGAGCAGCTTCCAAGGATTTGTTAACCT
>JADHVS010000081.1 GCA_016783865.1 Bacteroidales bacterium | reverse complement strand
GTGGCCAACCAGATTGCTGCAGGTGAAGTGATTCAACGGCCTGCCTCAGTGGTGAAGGAACTAGTTGAAAATGCCGTCGATGCAGGCGCATCTTCCATCTCGGTGAACCTGAAAGATGCAGGCCGGACACTCATCCAGGTCATCGACAACGGATGCGGCATGTCGGTCACCGATGCCAGGATGGCTTTCGAGAGGCATTCCACCTCGAAGATCAGCAAGGCACAGGACCTGTTTGCCATACAAACGATGGGGTTCCGCGGAGAGGCACTGGCTTCCATCGCAGCCATCGCGGAAGTCACGTTAAAGACCAGGCGTAAAGAAGATGAGGTAGGTACGCAGGTCGACATCAACGGATCAGAAGTTAAGAGCCAGGAACCTGTTTCCTGCCCCCCGGGATGCAATTTCCAGGTGAAAAACCTGTTCTTTAATGTCCCTGCCAGGAGGAAATTCCTGAAAAGTAATTCCGCAGAACTGAAACATGCCATCAATGAACTGATGCGTATTGCCATCGCCCGGCCCAATATTCATTTTACCCTGTTACATAACGGCACCGATATCTTTAATCTGGTCGAAACCAATGTAAAACAGCGCATCGTTGCCCTGTTCGGAAAGGCCATCAACCAGAACCTCATCCCGATACAGACAGAAACAAGCATTGTCAATATAAAGGGATTCCTGGGTAAACCTGAAGCCGCCAGAAAAACTTTCGGGGAACAGTTCTTTTTTGTTAATGGACGCTATATGCGGCATCCCTATTTTCATAAGGCTATTACGGAATCTTATGCATCGGTTTTGCCACCCGAAACAATCCCCTCCTATTTCATCTTTTTCGAATCCAATCCCGAATGCATTGATATCAATATCCACCCGACTAAAACCGAAATAAAATTTGAGGACGAACGGTCTGTTTTTCAGATATTGCTTGCATCAACCAGGGAAGCATTGGGTAAACATAACATGGTCCCAAGCCTCGATTTCGATACGAAAGGGATCATCGACATCCCTGTTTTCGATAAAACCAGAGAGGCTCATAATCCTGAAATAGAGCTCCAATCCGGCTTTAATCCATTCAGGGAAGATTATGAAAGGCCAACTGCGGGAAGCGATTTTCAGAACTACCAGAGGACCAGGCTTCCGGAATGGGAAGAATTGTATAAGGGAATGAAAGATATATCGGGACCAGTCTCCTCTGTACAGACAGATACACACGCTGATCCTGGTGCCGGCAGGTTTTTACAGATCAAGAACAGGTACATCATCACACCTGTTAAATCGGGGCTGATAATAGTGGATCAACGGCGCGCCCATGAGAAAATCCTGTTTGAGAAATTCATGGAATCAATCAACCGGCAAAAAGGATTATCACAAAAGGAACTTTACCCCACTACCCTGGAACTGAATGCATCAGACCATACTGTATTGATGGAGATACTGGATGATCTGCTGGACCTGGGATTCGATATACGCGACCTGGGAAATAACGCCATTGTCATCAACGGATGTCCCGCAGATGCCATATTGTCTGAACCGAAAGAGGTGATCGATTGTTTACTGGAAGAATACAAACAATTTCAGTCGGATGTTAAAGTGAAGGCAAAAGAGAAAGTAGCCATATCCCTCGCCCGGGCTGCATGTATTGGCTACAATAAGCCGCTTACCGACCTTGAAATGAGGGAGTTGATTGACAACCTGTTTGCATGCAGTAATCCGGGACAAACGCCACTTGGCAAACCGGTATTTACTATTCTTTCCATGGAAGACATAGAGAAGAAATTGAGCTGATCACCGATCACCGATATGGTGGCATGGGATTTGAGAAGAAGGTACGAGTTTCAAGGTACGAGTTTCAAGGTAGTGTGGGATCTGGGTGAAGGGTGTGAAAATATTAATAAGACAATATAACAGAATATGAATGGAGGATTAAGAGGATTAGCAAACATACCGCCGGTTTTAAAGAACCTGCTCATAATTAATATCCTTATGTTCCTGATCTCTCTTATTGTTGAGAGAGGATTCGGAGTTGACCTGAACCAGACATTGGGATTGCATTATTTTAAATCAGAATATTTTCAACCCTACCAGTTTGTCACCCACATGTTTATGCATGGTGGTGTTACCCATATATTCCTCAATATGTTTATGTTGTGGATGTTTGGACGTGTACTGGAACAGGTCTGGGGAGGGAAGCGGTTCCTTATCTATTATTTTGTCACCGGTCTTGGAGCTGCTGCTCTGCACATGCTGGTAATGCATTTTGAATTATCAGGATTGATGGGGGATGCTGTAGCATTCAGCAATACTCCCTCTGCAGAGGTATTTGCTTCGTGTGTGAAAGATCATGTCCCCGGATCATCTCCCCAATTATATGATTTTATCCAGGCGTGGATCGCCGATCCGAATAATTCATCTTTTTCCCGTGAAGCCATCGGTTTTGTCGATAAATTTGTAAATGCAAAAATGAATATCCCAACGGTGGGTGCATCAGGAGCTGTGTATGGGGTTCTGCTGGCATTCGGGGTACTGTTCCCCAATATGCCCCTGGTATTGATCTTCCTGCCCTTCTTTCCTATCAAGGCTAAGTATATGGTGATGGGGATGGCAGTACTTGAGCTGATGCATGGTTTAACCATGACAGGAAGCAATGTCGCCCATTTTGCTCACCTCGGTGGTATGATTTTTGGTTATCTACTCATCCGATATTGGAAAACCAACAAGAAGAACCTTTACTGACAGAATGACAATTATTGATGAGATAAAGAAATCATTTAAAAAGGGATCAATCCTGACCAGGCTGATTTACATTAACCTGGCCATATTTCTCCTGGTAAATATCGTTGAGATCTTTTTTTTCCTGTTTAACCAGCATGATTCCTATTCACGGTTTCTGCTGGCTTTTGCATTGCCGGCTGACCTGGGCATGCTGGCCAGAAAACCCTGGACCCTGTTGACCTATATGTTCCTGCACAAAAGCTTTTTCCATATCCTGTTTAACTTATTATGGCTCTACTGGTTCGGCCGGATTTTCGTGCAGTACCTCGATGAAAAGAAACTGGCAGGGGTTTATATCCTAGGGGGTTTATCGGGTGCCGTGATGTATATTTTGGTCTTTAATGCCTTCCCCGTTTTCCAGGACCAATTACCCCTCTCCTATGCACTCGGGGCTTCTGCCTCGGTCATGGCCATTGTGATCGCTATTTCAGTCTACTCACCAAACTACACAATTTACCTGTTGTTTTTTGGCCGGGTAAAAATAATCTACGTTGCCCTCATCGGCTTCCTGGCTTCCTCGATCATTGAATTCTCAATGAACACAGGAGGGAAATTAGCCCATATCGGAGGAGCATTATTCGGATATCTGTTTATAATGCGTCTCAGACAGGGCAAGGATATGACAAAATTTATCAGCCGCTTGCTGGATACCATTGCCGGATGGTTCAAACCTAAACCCCGGATCAAGGTCTCGCACCGCAATGCCGAAACCGACCTGGACTATAACAGAAGAAGAAAAGACGAGCAGGCTGAAGTCGACAGGATCCTGGATAAAATTGCAAAAGCCGGCTACGACAGCCTGACTAAGGATGAAAAGGAAACCCTCTTCAAGCAGAGCCAGAAGTGATAAATCGTTCTTCGTTCAGCGCTTGCCGACTGCCGACTGGTGACTCGTAGACTCCTTTGAATTGTGTTATATATTATGTAATTTTATACTGATCTGATTATAAAATACTTATACAATTAAATACACATATGCTAAGTAGAATGTTTCCTGCTTTAGTTTATCTCCTGGCACTTATTACGCTTCTCTCTTCCAATTTCAGTTCCGCTCAGACAGAGAATGATATTTTGTTCTGGAAAGCAGTTCAGGACAATAATATTCACGAGGCGGACAGCTTTATTTCACTTGGAGTCGACCTGAATGTCAGGAATAAGGAAGACTGGACACCCCTGTTTGTTGCTGCATATTATGGGTACATCGAAATCGCTGAACTGCTAATACAAAATGGTGCAGATATTCATTCCAGGTCAAACGATGCAAAAACTCCCCTTTTTGCTGCCGTTGAAAATAAACATATCGTTGTTGCAAGATCACTGTTAAATGCTGGAGCAGAAACCGAAGTAGTTAATAGTGCCGGGAGAGTCTACTGTACTGAATCCGAAGTATGGACCAGTAAGAAAGATATCCATTATTGTCCTTTGCATATTGCAGTATTCTGCAACGACCTTGAAATGGTGAAGCTTCTTTTAGAATATGGTGCCAATGTAAATGCTCAGACCGAAATGAATTGGACACCAATAATGATTGCTGCCAGCTTATATAAAACCGAAATATTTATTGAACTGTACATCAATAAAGCAGATCTTGGGATTCAAAACAGCGAAGGCCAAACAGCTCTCACCTGGATAGATTACTATGAATATGGAGATATCCACGAATTTCTGAAAAATCCCCAGGTTGAAATTCAAAAACGATTTGGCAACCTTCCGGTCCTGACAACAAGCCTTGGGCATGCCGACCGGATTGTTACGGCTGAGTTTAGCAAGGACGGTAAATATATGGTCACAGGAAGCCTTGATAATACAGTTAAACTCTGGGATATGGATCTGAGAAAGGAGATTCGTACTTTTTACGGACTTCCGGATGTGCTTTCTACGTTAACCTGTGATTTTAAGAATAACCTCCTGGTGGCATCAGACCAATCAGATATGATAAAAATCTGGAACCTGTCAACAGGAGTAGAGATTGCAACCTTTTCAGAATCGCTTATGATTCAAATTGCACTGAGCAGCGATAACAAATTCATGCTGACAGCTAATGTTGATTGTGATATTAAGCTTTGGGATCTGGAAAAAAAGGAAAAAATTAAAGATTTTGATGACCACGGTTTTGATTTTTCTGCCTTGTTCTTCGATCAAAACAATCAGCCATTTCTTGCAGAAGTCAGCGAAAATACTGTATCTGTCTGGAATCTGACACAGAAGAAAGCATATAGATCATTTTCAGATCACACAGACGACGTAACTGCTATAGCAGTCAGTCTTGATAACAGATACCTTGTTGCCGGAAGCTGGGATCATTCAATTAAGGCCTGGAACATTGAAACTGAAGAATTAATCAATGAATATACCGGTCATCCAAGTGCTGTAACGTCCATATCTTTTAGTTCTGATAATAATCAGCTGGTTGCATCCTCTTACAATGGTATTATCACTGTGTGGGATGTTCATTCAGGTGCTTTAATCAAAGAAATTCGAGCAGGAGAGAGTATAGAAACCGCGGAGTTTGTAAACAACGATAAAAACGTTGCATCCATTTGTAGAAGTGATACACTGAAAGTCTGGAACCTGGCAACAGGAGAATTAGTAAACACACATTTTCTTGGACAGCAATCCCGGTTAAACGCCCTGGCACTTCCATATGAAGATAATGTATTCATATCCGGCAATTTGTCTGAGGATATAAAAACCTGGTCTGTTGAGAAAAATAACAGGATTGAAAAACTACCCATTGATTTCAGAACATTTACTGCCACAGCTTTTAGTCCCAACAATACTTTTCTCATTACCGGAGATAAAAATGGCTCAGTATGCCAGTGGGACCTGGAAACAGGAGAATTGATGAAATCATTCCCGGATCAAACAGGCTATGTATATGACCTGGATATCAGTTCTGATGGAAAGAAATTCCTTTCACTTATCGGTGATGAAATAGGATTATGGGATATTGAAAGTGGAAACAATATCCTGAATTTTATTGATGACCAAAACTTTATTGTATCAGTCTCTTTTAATCCAACGGATGATCATATTTATTATGGTGGAGCCGATTCCCTGTTTATCTATGATATCGGCAGCGGTAAAATAATAAAGAGTATTGGCGAGGAATATACTTCAAGTTTCTGCTGGGAAGTAAGTCAGGATGAAAACATTTTCATTGCCGGAACCGAAGAACAATCAATATATATTTGGGATCTGGATAAAGGGGATATGGAACCTATATACTACGATTTTGAACCCATTGCGATTAATGCTAAAAAACGTGGATTCATTACTATACTTGAATACAGTTGGACTGAAATAGAAATCAAAGACCTGGACTTAAGTTCAGACAACAGGTATATTGCGGCCGGATTAACCGATAACTCAGTAAGAATCCTGGATATTGAACAGAAATATATTTCAGAAATTAAAGTATTAACCGGCCATTCAGGTCATATTAGAAATGTAGCCTTTACATCCGGTGATAAATACTTAATCACCTCATCCGAGGATAAAACAATAAAGATCTGGGAAACAGCCAGGTGGAAAGAAGTTGCCACACTCATTTCTGTAGGTGAAGATGACTGGATCGTTACAACCCCTGAAGGACTTTTCGATGCCTCTCCGAATGCCATGAAATTGATCTATTACACGCAGGGATTTGAGATTTTTGAGCTCAGTCAATTAAAAGACCGGTACTATGAACCCGGCCTGCTGCAGAAGATTTTAGGTTTTAATGACGAACCTGTCCGGGATGTAACTAATCTGGACAAGCTCGACCTTTATCCTGAAATTAAATTAAACCAACACGAAAATGGTCTTCTGGAAGTTGACCTATCTAACAGAGGCGGAGGGATCGGACCGGTGAAAATATTCATTAATGGAAAAGAAATTGCTGCAGATGCCCGGGGGGAAGGCAGTGATCCCGATGCAGAAAATCTAAACATATCCCTCGATTTAAAAAACCACCCCTACCTCAAATCCGATGCTGAAAATATAATCGAGGTGAAAGCAGCCAATGGGGAAGGTTACCTGGTCAGCAGGGGTGCAAAAGTTGCATATTATCCCGAAGAGAAAGAACCGGCAGAGATCCCGCGATTGTTTATCGTAGCTTCCGGAATCTCAGACTATACAGGTGATGAGATCGATCTGAAATATGCGGCCAAAGATGCCGAAGATATGGCCAGTGCCCTGGAGATCGGGGCTAAAAGACTCTTCGGTGTCGATAAAACATTTACTTATTTATTAACAACCAACCAGGATAAGAGCAGTTTGCAGCCTGCAAGGGTAAATCTTATCAGGACGTTCGAAGAAATTGCTCAAAAAGCAAAGTCAACGGATATCCTGGTGTTGTATTTTTCAGGACACGGGATCAATTGGGGAGGTCAGGATGGAGATTTTTATTACCTCACCAAAGACGCTTATACGGCCGAGGCCTCAGCCTACAACGATCCGGCCATAAGGGGGCTCAGCACAATCTCCAGCAATGAAATGGTTGAATATATTAAAAAAATACCCGCCCTTAAGCAGGTGCTCATAATTGACGCCTGTGCTTCCGGCAAAATGGTTGAAAACCTGGTTACACAAAGAAACATTTCTTCAAGTACGCTGCGTGCACTCGACCGGATGAAAGACCGGACCGGCATGCACATCATTACAGGATGTACCGCCGATGCAGTTAGCTATGAAGCAAGCCGGTACGGACAGGGGGTACTTACTTACAGCCTGCTGGAGGGAATAAAAGGCACTGCCCTTAGAGATGAGCGCTTTGTGGATGTGAACCTGCTTTACCAGTATGCACGTGAAAGGGTTCCCGAACTGGCAGAAGGAATAGGTGGAATCCAGAAACCGGAGGTTTTCAGTCCTTACGGGGCAGAAAGTTTTGATATAGGAGAAGTTAATTCAACAGATAAAGAAGATATCCCCCTTGCACGGATCAAACCTGTCTTTGTCCGATCGGTTTTCCAGGACGAGGATGAGCTTGAGGATGTCTTAGGTCTGAGTGCAATAATTGACGATATGCTTAACGAGATCTCTCAAAAAGGCAACGGTAAGTCCCTGATCTTTGTAAATGCAAGGGAATTCCCCGATTCATACAAACTATCCGGACTTTACAGCCAACAGGAAAATAAGATAACCTTGAAGATGAAGATCAGATCAAAAGAGCTGTCTGAATCCTTTATTATAACAGGAGCAAACATGGAAGAGTTGAAACTAAATATATTGTCCCAAATTAATTCCACCCTAAACTGAGTCCGGCAAATTAAACTGGAAAAAAAGGTTGGAATCCTGAGATTGGTTTGGATAAGGGGTCAAACCTCCAAAGAGAATTATTGATTTTATAAGGCTTCCATGAGTTTGTAATATTCTGTGGGATCATCTAAGGGGCTATTGTTTAAGTAGATAATTTGAAATAATGGGAAATATCACACCAATTGGTTAATTTTATTTAGAATAATACCTCCAAAAAATAATGGAACTTAAAACAAAGAAGATAATTGCAAGGGAATTTATAGTTGTGTGTGTTTGCATTATAGTAGCTCTGTTGATAGCGTTATCTTGTATCTTGTTTAATACTCTAACAAAGACTTCAGATGAAAGTAGATATGAAGAAATGAATAATGCGTTAAATGCCCCTCCTCCAACTGAGATAGATTCTATTTATACAATGTTTGATCCTTTTTGGACTGTTGGGTATCGAATAGCTGTAGAAAAACGTCCTCAGAAATTTAATGAAGATAAATTCAGAGATCAAAATCCTTATGTAGAAAAAACGAATTTTGGCATATCTTGAGATTCTGACAAAAACGGCAATTCGTTATTTTATGAGCCAGGTTTGAATCAACTTGCTAACTCATTGGATGATGTGGGATACAGGGATGAATTATATAATTATGTACAGAGATTAAAACCGGCCTATATATCAACTCTAAATAACTATGATGAGACTGATCAATATTTGCTTATAAATTTGTCTAAAGCAAAATATAATGAATTGGCTCAAACCTTAATAGAGTACGGAATTTATAGAACAAAACTAAAGGAAGATTATTTCGATCAACAATATAAGACAACCCAATTACTTGATTCCAGTGAGATTATATATTATTCACTAATTGGATTATTGGCTGTTTTTACTACCCTATTTCCAGTAAGACTTTTTATTTACGCGATGAGATGGTCAATAAAAACTCTTAGAAAATAATAAACACATCTTTCACCAATTTAAAAAATCTTAAGAAAGAAATTGTAAAAAACACAGCCGATAAAATGAACTGGCAAATTGGACGTTCATTAAATAAGTGTTAAATAAATCCTATTTTGTACAATTTTTGTGCTATTTTTAAATAGGGATAATTGAAAATATCTTATTTTTGATGCATTCCAGCTTATCCAAAACTTTATTTATGTCAAAAAAAGGTGCTCTTTCTGGCATCTGGTCAAGTGACAAGCAAGCCATAGAATGTAAACTACCTATTATTATATTTGAGGAAGACAATAGTCATATTTTTTATTGTCCTGCTCTGGATTTAAGTGGTTATGGTGAAACTGAAGGCGAAGCTTCAGACTCATTTGAAGATGTTTTATCAGAATACTTTAAATATACTACAAACAAAGGAACTCTTGCCAAAGACCTTAGACGTCATGGGTGGATTGTTAGAAAAAGTATGAAAAAGAAAGCATCCCCTCCGCCTCTTAGTAAATTGCTTCAAACGAATGATGATTTTAGTAGGATCTTTAATAATCATGACTTTAAGAAAACTGAAACTGTAGTGAGTCTTCCGGCAATAGCCTGATGACAAAAAGAATTCAAAATATATCCATTAAAGAATTTAGGGAATTTCTTAATTTTCATGGATTAAAGAAAATTAGAACTTCAGGGGGTCACGAAACTTGGTCAAGAAAAGATTTATTAAGGCCTATTACCTTCCAATCACATATAGATCCTGTACCTACTTTTATTATTATTAACTGCTTAAGATCTATAGGGCTTACTTCAAAAGATCTCCGGGAATATTTTAATAGCTAAAAATAATATGACCATCCCTAAAAAGGTGCTGGCACACACATTATAATTGTTTCATAACTATTTCGACCCTCACATAGCCCCCCGTAAAGCAATAAACCCCCGTAAACTAATAATTTACAGAGGCTTAAGATTCTATAAGTGCCCAAAACAGGGCCACAAACACAACCTGCTCGCGAATGCGAACCATTTGCTTTCAGCGAATGCTTCCCATTTCACAACTCACCACTCACGACTCACTGTTTATAACTCTTTCCAATAAACTTTAAATATTTTACTAATTTTAAATTAGGGAGAATATCTATTGTGCGGAAGTTGCTCTATAAGCTGATCCTGGGAGTGAATGTCCTCCTGGTCATTTTCCTGTTGCTGGCATACCTGTCTCAAATGGTCAGCCCGCAGAGAATATGGCATTTTGCCTTCTTTGGTCTTTCCTACCCATATATTCTCATTGCGAATATAGCGATGATGATTTTCTGGATAGTTAACAGGAAAAAAGAGTTTCTCATTTCCTTTCTTTTTATTGTAATCGGGTGGAACATCATGGGCAGTATCGTCCAGGTTAATTTCAAATTCCTGAAAAGCAATAACATTAAAGAACAATTCACCCGTAACATAAGGCAGGAAGAAAACATCCTGAAGGTTCTGACCTATAACGTACGTGCTTTTAATCTGTACAACTGGGCAAAAAATACGGAAGCAAAAGACAGTATTTTCAAGTATATTCTCCATGAAGATCCTGATATATTGTGCTTCCAGGAATATTTCACACAGGAGCGCGGCATTTTTACTACCGATGACCTTTACAAATTACTCAACAAAACACCTTACCGCCATATTCATTATACCATTGGTGAAAACAGTAATTTCCGTTATGGGATTGCCACCTTCAGCTCCTATCCTATCATCAATAAAGGGGTCATCCGGTTCGAAAATACATTGAATACCACAATATTCTCCGATATAGTTATTGATGAGGATACGATCAGGATATATAATAACCACCTGCAATCGATCCATTTCAACAAACGTCATTATGCCATTTTTGACAGTCTTAAACTACCTACTGATGACGGACAGTTCCAGGAATTGATCGATATATCCGACAGGATCAGGGATGCATCGATAAAACGGTCGGAACAGTCGGATGTGATTGCTGAACATATCACAAAATCACCATATCGTGTGATTATCTGCGGTGATTTTAATGATACTCCCTGTTCATACACATATAACAAAGTTAAAGGCGACCTGGTGGATTCTTTTGTTGAGGCCGGTACGGGATTGGGGAATACCTATTTTGGCAGTTTACCGTCTTTCCGGATAGATTATATTCTACACTCAAACCTGATCCGGTCGATTTATAATGAAAGGGCCAAGATCCGGTTATCGGACCATTATCCTGTATTGAGCTACCTGCAGTTTAATCAAACGGAAGTTTACTGATATCTACATTCCCCCCCGACAGGATGAGTCCCACCTTCTTGTTCTTTACATCAAGCTTTCCTTCAACAATAGCAGCCAGAGGAACTGCACCGGAAGGTTCCACGATAATCTTCATTCTTTCCCAGATCAGGCGCATGGCATCAACGATGGAAGCTTCACTCACGGTAATGATATCATCCACCTTGTCCATGATAACCTCAAAAGTCAGGATGCCCAGGGATGTAAGCAATCCGTCGGCAATGGTATCGGGTTTTACAGAAGGCACAATCTTTCCAGATTTAAACGACCTGTATGCATCATCGGCATTTGCAGGTTCAGCGGCAATGGCTTTTGCATCCGGCAGCAATGCTTTCACCGACAGGGCTGTACCACTCATCAATCCACCTCCACCCACCGGAGCCATAACGATATCAAGTTCTCCCACTTCTTCAATCAACTCCTTGGCTGCCGTGCCCTGACCAGCCATGATGAGGGGATGATTATAGGATGGAATGAAATATACACCGGTCTCCTCAACCACTTTATCCATGGTCACTTCCCTTGATTCCAGTGTGGGTTCACAGTAGGTGATTTGCCCCCCGTACCCTTCTACTGCCCTTTTCTTTATCCCGGGAGCATTATGCGGCATCACGATCTGTGCCGGGATGCCTCTCATTCTGGCCGCCAGGCATAAAGCCGCAGCATGATTCCCGGAGGAATGGGTGCCTACACCCCTCGAAGCTTCATCCTCACTTAAGGAGAATATAGCATTGGAAGCTCCCCGGAATTTAAATGCACCTATTTTCTGGAAGTTTTCGCACTTAAAATAAAGCTGAGTCTCAAATATCTTGTTTATACTGGTTGAGGTCAGCACCGGTGTTTTATGGACGTACTTCCTTATCCGGTCATGTGCCTCAACAACATCCTTGTAAGTTGGCGTAAATAGGTTCATCTGAAAATTATTATTGCATGTCAAGTTACTATTTATTCTTTTTATACTCCTCAAGGCATTTATATAATGCTTCTAAAATCTCATATGCGGTTGCTCCTAAAATAAAATTCTTATCCAGGTCACAGAATTGTAAAAAGTCATGCAACTCCGGACCGGTCATACCCGTTACTTCCTCTAATATTTCCCTGTTATATTTATCTGCTACCTTTTCCTGGAATTGTTCTTCCTCTTTGATCTTAGCATATTTCCTGAGCGATTTGCCTTCCTTGCTCAGCGCCATATAAATGGCTGTTATGGGACTCCCCAGGGAAATGTTTTCTGTAACATATACAGAATCTGCCCCCATTTCAATATCCTTAATGACAGATGGATTAGCCTTTATCTTTGGCTCAGGGATATCCAGATTTAAAAACTTGTGCTTGAACTGAGTGTATGTTCCCAGTTGATTTACATTCACGGCTTGAATTGGATAAGCCCGCTGGATCATGTTAATGGTAATAACACCAGGGTTACTAAGTATTGAGTCATTCAGGTGAAAAGGACAATCATAATAACCTATGGCGGTGAGCTTCAGAAGATCATTCCGGGCTGCGCCAATCCTAAAGTAACCCATTGTATCACTGATGCTGGCATATCCCCTGGTCTGGTTAATTATATGAGCAAACTGGACCGGTTCGTTGATCCCCCTGTCTATAATCCTGGCGGTGAAATGAAACAACGAATCATCTTTAATGTCCTGCGAATGAATAACTTGAGACGAACACGCCAGTAGAAATAATCCCAGGTTGATCAGCTTAATGAAGGGAAGAAGCCGGTTAATATGTAAACTGTTTTTCAAACTCTGAAATGTGTTACATAACCTATAAGTACTATTGAAATAAAATGAGATTATTCTTAATATTAATGACCTCGTACCTCGCAACTCGTAACTCGCAACTATTCAATAATTGCTATGTTCTACGATTCTATTAAATTAACCAAGATCAAAGACAATTTATTACGATTATTGTTAAAAAATCTTAACTAAAACCATAAAACCATGAAATCTGACCCAGCAAGCAGAATACAAGATTTGCGCCAGTTTGGAGAATTCGGGGGAGTGAATCCCTCTATTACAGATTCCTCAACCTATACTTTTCTTGAAGCCGATACCATGGAAGAAACTTTCCATGGTGAGACGAAAGGCTGTTTTCTTTATTCCCGCCACTGGAATCCAAGCAATAAATACCTGGCCGATGCCATGGCGGCAATGGAAAACACCGGGTCTGCCTGGATCACATCATCGGGAATGGCAGCCATTACCTGCTCCATTTTACAGCTATGCAATGCGGGAGATCATATTGTCACCAGCGTAACTACCTATGGAGGAACTTTTGCATTTCTGAAGAACTACCTGCCAAAATTTAATATCGATGTCAGTTTCGTGAACATTGCCGACCTCGAAAGCGTAAAGAAGGCCATTCAACCCAAAACCCGGTTGATCTATACCGAAACCATCACCAATCCGCTTCTCCAGGTCTCCGATATCCCGGCCCTCTCAGAGATCGCTCACAAGCATAACCTGTTGCTGATGATCGATAACACCTTCAGCCCCATGATCGTAACCCCGGCCAACCATGGGGCCGATATTGTAGTTTATAGTATGACCAAATTCATCAATGGGAAGAACGATTGCGTGGCAGGTGCGATATGTGGTCCTGAGGAATTTATTAACAGTTTGTCGGACGTTAATACAGGAACAGCTATGTTACTGGGACCGGTGCTTGATCCATTGCGTTCATCCGGTATACTTAAAAACCTGCATACCTTACATGTCAGAATGAAGCAGCACAGTAAGAATGCTATGTATCTCGCCAATAAATTCGAGGAAATTGGATTACAGGTTTTTTATCCAGGAATGGAAAATAATCCGTACCACAATATACTTAAGAAGATCATGAATCCCGATTTCGGTTTCGGGGGAATGCTGACAGTAGACTTCGGCAGTCATGAAACCTCCAAACGGATCATGCAGGCCATGCAGGATAGCGATGTTGGCTACCTGGCTGTGAGCCTTGGATATTTCAAAACATTGTTCAGCTGTTCGGGTCACAGCACTTCGTCGGAGATCCCTGAAGAGTTGCAAGAGGAGATGGGACTTACCGATGGTCTCACCAGGTTCTCCATAGGATTGGATAACGACATAGAGAGAACCTATGAGAAAATCCATGAATGCCTGAAGTCCTGTAAAATCATTTAAAGAAGTGACACGTGACGAGTGACAAGTGACATGAAATTGGTAATTTAGAATTATTTTAAATAACTTTGCGTAGAAACTATAAACTGAAATATCATGTCAAGTACACTTCGAACAGGAGATAAAGCTCCTGATTTTCAACTTCCTGCAACAGACGGTAAAACATACAAACTATCAGATCTGGATGACAAATACATGGTGGTGTTTTTCACCTGTAACCATTGTCCCTATGTGATCGGCTCGGATGAAGTGACCAGGAAAACTGCAGAAAAATTTGCCGGTAACGGAGTCAGGTTTATTGGGATCAATTCCAACAATGAAATCACCCATCCTTCAGATAGTTTTCCCAATATGGTAAAAAGAATGGAGCAATATTCATTCCCATGGTTGTACCTGTACGATGAATCCCAGGATGTTGCCAGGGCTTACGGAGCAACCCGGACACCACATTTTTATGTAATCAATAAGAACAGGGAACTGGTATATGAAGGCAGAGGTGTTGATACTCCAAAAGAGGCTCACATTGCCTCAGTAAACGACCTCGACCGGACATTAACTGAACTCACATCTGGCAGGGCAATAAGCGTTCCCGAAACGGAACCTATTGGTTGTACCATTAAATGGAAAACGGTTTAGGACGGCCTTGAAACGAGGCTGCCTTAAAAGTTGTAATTTCGTCATCCTGAACCTGGTTCAGGATCTGAAACCAGCTGATAATTAGATCCTGAAATAAATTGCTAATGACATCATGACGAGCAATGCGAGTGCGATGATGTTAATTATTATGAATTCCGCCCGTGGGTTCGGTGCTTCAGGATGACTCCCCGGCAAGGTCAATTATATCGAGATCAAAATTCTCATTCAAAACCCCATAGGGTATATCTGCCAGTGTGCATCGGGTTTCATCCATGATCACCGAATCGGATGTACAGATCACGCCTTTCGTTACCTTCATCAGTTCATTGTCGGGTTTCCTGCACAGGATCGTAACTCCATCCAGTTTTGACAACCCGATTAGTTGTCTGAGCTGATCTTCAAGCTTAACGCTATCCGTCACTGGTTCATCAATATAAAAGTGAGCGGCAGAAACTCCTTCCCTGACAAGGTATTCCATAACAAGGTTCATGGACTGGTAAAACTTTTCATGTGTTTGCAACTTATCATACACCTCACCGGCATCCCTTATGAATCCATCATTACTGATGAAAACCAGGCGGCCTAACAGGTAATTGGCAATGGAAAACAAAACATTACAGGTATCTACGTGGAGGATCTGGCCTGCAATGGTTGCCACTTTCTTAGACTGGCGATTTTCCACGTCCCGATACAAAAAAACACCCCTGCTAAGCATAGTCCGCTGAGCTTTATCCAGTAAATACCTGTCGCCTATGAGTTTAAGGATCTGTTTTCGCGGATATCGCTTTTCGAGCAGCTGTGAATAATCCTGAACAGCCTGTTTAAATTCAGGTGTGATCATGAATAGATTACGGATTAATTTCCCTTGTATGCAAATCCCCTGAAATACCTCATAAACTGGACACGCTCAAAAGATGCAGGATTGAGGCTGGCCGACTGGCTCATCTTACCGACAAACTGGTCCAATGATTTGAATCCGTGCTTATCCATCCAGGCGTTCAGCTCATCCAGCATTTTAGTAATGTATCCGGGACCAAATTTATAGATGGCAGATACCACCTGGACCGCATTGGCACCGGCAAGCAGCTGTTTAATGAGGTCTTGTCCATCGTGAACACCCGTTGATGCAGCCAGGTCGCACTTCACGCGGTCTGACATGATGGCAATCCAGCGCAGCGACAGGGCAAGGTCCCCGGGAGCGCTGAGGACATTTCCCGAGGTAATATCAAACGTATCAATGTCAAAATCAGGACTATAGAACCGGTTAAACAACACTATCCCTGACACACCCGTCTCAGATATTTTTTTGATCATGGTGGCGAGGTTGCTGAAATAGTAGCTGATCTTGACCGATAAAGGAATCCTGATCTGCTTTTTCACTTCCCCGATGATCTCAAAATAGATCTTGTCATTGTCCTCTGCCGAGCGGTTCAGATCTGATGGCATTATAAACAGGTTCAGCTCGAGGGCATCTGCACCGGCCATTTCGAGTTCTCTCGGGAAAAAGGTCCACTGGCTTGCAGTAATACAGTTGATGCTTGCAATGATCGGGATATTGACATTTTTCTTAAGGTTCTGAATGAGTTCAAGGTATTCCGCCGACTTTTCCTTCGGGCCATTATCATATTCATAAAAATCGATCGTTTCGGGATATATAAAGCCATTCGTGTTCATCTGGCTCAGTTTCGATTCTTTTTCGATGATTATTTCTTCTTCAAACAGTGATTTCAGCACCACTGCACCGGCACCCGCCTTTTCCAGTTTCTGGATGGAGCCCACCTGGTCGGTCAATCCTGAACTTCCAACAATAATTGGATTTTTTAATTCCAATCCGAGGTACTTTGCAGTTGTATTTGCCATAATAGATTTAATGAATCTCCCCGCCGCAAGCAGCGGGGTATCATGCTCGTTAATATTTATTTCTTCGCCGCAAGCGGCGGGGAACTAACCCCTAATGAGATTAGAATGGAATCTTCTAACAAAATTAATCATTTTGCCGAAAGGGATTAATTAACTGGTGAAAAGGATTTCACTCATCCTGTAAACCAGTCATTATAAATTGAAGATTAGGGATTTAACATACAATTTGTTACATTTGCATCGGAATATCCTAATCATTTAATAAATCTGAATAAAATGAGACCATTCATCATGTTACTCCTTGCTGCCGCGCTGCTAATGCCGGGATGCAAATTCATTAATGAAAAAATCCTGAAAAAAGAAGGCGATACCCTGATCACCTATGTTAATACATTGGAAAATGAGCTTGAGTTAGCCGAAAGAAAGCATTCAGATGAACTCAGAAAGATACAACAGGAATCGCAGGCCAGAATGGATTCTATTGTGCAGTATTACGAGAATGAACTTGCCTCCAAAGGCGGTAAATACGGTAACATTGCCAAAGGGACCTATTACGTGGTGGTAGGCTGTTTCAAGACATCCAAATACGCTGAAAATTATTCAGCCAAGATCAACGGGATGGGTTATAAATCCCAAATAGTTAAGGTTGGTTCCTGGAATTTTGTAGCGGCTGAATCTTATACTTCGTGGAGAGAAGCTCTTACAGGATTGAACCCGGTCAGGGAAAGTGTTACGGTAAACGCCTGGATATACATCGCCAGGTGATTTTGAGGGGTGTCTCAAAAGTGCCTGACTTCAGTAGAACAGTCATCCTGAATTTATTTCAGGATCTAATTATCAGTTAGTTACAGATCCTGAACCAAGTTCAGGATGACTAATAAATGACTTCTGAGACACCCCCTCTATACTTTTACTACTAACCGCTGCCGGTCATAATGAATAGCGGCTGAAACTCAAAGCTTTTATACTGCGGCCTGAGCCTTTCGACATTATAATGTTTAGGAACATCGACCAGTTTCTTTGAACTGGTTACCACCTCCCGCGGGGCATTGTCATACCTGCCGTTACGCAGAACCACCAGGCGGCCATGGATCCCTTTCAGGATCAGGTCAAGCGCCAGGTTTCCATATGCCATAGGCACGATTGAGTCGATGGCATCGGGATCACCGC
>JADHVS010000080.1 GCA_016783865.1 Bacteroidales bacterium | reverse complement strand
CAGAGGAACAAAAAAACAACAATCGGGAGAAATCAAAAACAAGAGCAAGAGTAGAGCATGTATTCGGGTTTATGGAGCAAAGTATGAACGGATTAGCAGTAAAATCGGTTGGCATAGCAAGAGCATCTGGTATAATTGGATTGATTAACCTGACTTATAACTTGTTTAGATATGAACAAGTCGTTAGATTAAATATAATACAATTAAATAACTGATAGATAGATAGATAGATAGATAGAATTTAATAAAAAAGTATATTTTTAGATGTGAAATTGTAAAAAATATTGATATGTTTGTACATGATTATATAAATCGCTAAATGGGTTCTGCGATTTTTTAGAATCAAGATGAAAAAAATGAATTTTTAGAACCCACCTTAAGTAATTAACCGATCATTTTTGTACATTTCGGAACTTTACTACCTGTCTTATGATAATTGAAATGGTGGCTCCCAGTCCTGGCGAATCGATCTCTGAAGTCGAGATTGGAGCCTGGCTTATTGAAGACGGCGACCAGGTGGAGAAAGACCAGGAAATCGCTGAAATTGAATCAGATAAGGCCACATTACCTTTGGTAGCCGAAGACACTGGCAAAATTAAAATCCTGGTCAATACAGGCCAAACGATTGCTGTCGGAACCGTACTATGTACTATCGATACAGCGTCTGAAGGAAAGGTTAAAAAACAAAGTGTCGCTGCTTCACCCGAACCTGTACCGGTTGAAGTAAAGGAGGTCGCCAAAACAGCCAAATCCGATACAGCGAAAGTCAAGGTATCCCCGGTGGCTCAGAAAATGATGGATGAATACAACCTATCTGTTGATGATATTATTTCGGGACTGAAAAGAATCACCAAAAATGAGGTGAATGCTGTTCTGAATAGTCCTGCCCCATCTGTTTCTGCATCGCGGGAAGCCACACGTGATGAAGACAAAAAAAGAATGTCTTCTCTTCGAAGAAAGCTTAGCCAGCGACTCGTCTCTGTAAAGAATGAAACAGCCATGCTGACCACCTTCAACGAGGTGGACATGAGCGAGATCATCAGGCTGAGAAAGACCTGCCAATCCGCCTTCGTTGAAAAACACGGGATTAAACTGGGTTTCATGTCTTTCTTTGTAAAAGCTGCTACTGAAACATTGTTACAATTCCCGAATGTCAATTCCCGTATTGAGGAAGAAAATATCATTACCCCGGCATACTGTGATATTGGCATTGCTGTCCAGGGAAGTAAAGGACTCATGGTCCCTGTGCTCAGAAATACCGAGACCATGTCACTGGCAGAGATGGAACGCACTATCCTGGACCTTGCAGAAAAAGCCAGATCCAACAGGCTCAGCATACCTGAAATGGCAGGTGGCACCTTTACCATCACTAATGGAGGAGTGTTTGGATCGATGCTATCCACCCCAATCATAAATCCCCCGCAGTCAGCAATCCTGGGGATGCACAATATCGTTGAACGACCTGTTGCGGTTAATGGTACGGTTGAAATCCGCCCAATTATGTACCTTGCCCTGTCTTATGACCACAGGATCGTCGATGGCAAAGATTCTGTCTCATTCCTGGTACAGACAAAAAAATATTTGGAAAATCCTGTTTCTTTGATTTTTGGAGGAAATGCGCCTGACAAAGTATTATTAGATTTGTAATCTCATAATAACGATCTTTTAACTATGAACCAGAGTTGCCAATTTATCCTTAATTCCCCTGATCGCCCCACGCTTAAGCTGGACAGGAAATTCAGCCAGTTGTTGAAATCTGAAGATGTTCAGAAGTTTCACAAAAAGCTCAGATGTTATTCAGCCACGCCACTGGTTTCCCTGACCATGCTGGCAAAGAATCTCGGGATTAAAGAATTATATGTCAAGGACGAGTCGAAACGGTTCCGGATCAATACTTTCAAGAGCCTGGGTGCCTCGTATGCGATTTTTAAGATCATGGAGAAAAGAAAGCGTGAAAAACTGACTTTCTGTACGGCAACCGATGGAAATCATGGCCGTTCAGTTGCATGGGCAGCCCATTTGGGCCGTCAACAAGCCGTCATCTTTGTTCCGGAAAATACTACAAAGTCAAGAATTAAAAACATTAAAAAACACCATGCCGAGGTGGTGGTGGTTGAAGGCGACTATGACCAGGCTGTTGCTGCTGCACGTGAGGCGTCTGAAAAGAATGATTATGTGCTTGTCCAGGATTCCTCATGGGAAGGTTATACTGAAATACCTGCCTATATATCAGCTGGTTACCAGACTATGATGATTGAGATGGAGAAAACATTGCACCCACCCAAACAGCCCGAAATTGATATTGTATTCCTGCAATGTGGTAACGGCACATGGGCTTCAGCAATGGTGGCTTATTATAAGAACAGGTACCCCAGGAAAATGCCGAAGCTGGTCACCGTGGAACCGGTTGAATCCGATGCAGTAATGGAATCGTTCAGGAAAAATAAGCTAACCAAGACAAAGAAAAGCCAGGAGACCATAATGGCCGGACTGAATTGCGGTACTCCCTCTTTGCTTGCCTGGGATATTCTGAAAGACGGGATCGACGCATTCCTTGCCATTCCTGATGACTATTCTATAAAAGCCATGCAAGACCTCTACTATCCATTCAAACGAGACAGGCAAATATTTGCTGGTGAGGCCGGAGCTGCCGGGTTGGGCGGTCTGATCGCAACGGCCGGTAATCCGGATCTTGTATCTCTGAAAGAGGCAATTGGATTAGATAATAATTCCAGGGTATTGGTATTTAACACCGAAGGCGTCACCGATCCCGATTTATTTGATGAATGGCTGGCTGCTGAAGTAGAATTCACACAGGCTTAAAGGAATTTATTTAACCCAAGTTGCCAGGCACTGGGTACTAGTTACTTAGACTATTTAGCTAAATTTTATTTGTCAATAATTAATCCGGCAGACCGATAAAGGCTTAACAGTTTCTCATTTTCCTCCTCCCAGCACAATTCTTTGGCCGCCTTTCTGAGATTCTTTTTCCATTCAGCACGCGACTCATGGTCATCCATCATATCTTTAATAATGGCAGCCAGTTGACCGGGATCATAAGAAGATGCAATTCTTCCGATACCGTATGATTCCACTATATTTTTAATTTCGGGAAGATCAGAGGCCAGTACCGGAACCTGTGCATGGATATAATCGAATAATTTATTTGGAAGGGAATAATAGTAGTTTTTCCCGAGATTTTCTTCGAGGGAAATGCCAACTGAAGCCTGCCTGGTATGTTTTCGCAGATCAGAAAAAGGTACCGCTCCCATAAAATTTACCCTGTCAGACACCCCTAACTCCTCAGTGAGATCTTCAAGATGACCGCGCACCGGCCCGTCCCCAAAAATCTGAAAGACAAAATTGTCAAGGTGTACCATAGCCCTGATCACGTGATCAATTCCACGTCCCGGATTAAGCGATCCCTGGTAAATAATGATACGATCCGGACCACAATCCAGCTGATCAGGCCTCTTTGGTTCACGAACCCCTGTAACCGGCAGATTCCTGATCACAACAAAATTTTGGTCATACAACCGGTTGTATTCATCCGCTACTCCTTGTGAAACTGTCGAAGCAAACTTTACCTTCGGCACCAGCCTCCTTTCGATCCTGAGCCAGAATTTCCGCACAAAAGGCCTGTCGATCAACTCAGGAACTTCAGTAAAATATTCGTGGCTGTCATATACCAGTGGCAACCTCCTGATACGAGAAACCAGGAAATTGGCCGGCAGGGTATCCAGATCGTTGGATACAAGCACTCCTTTTCTGACAAATAACAGGAATAAAAATAACCGGGTATTGTAACAGGCATAAAATAAAAATCCCCGTTTGAACAGCAGCCTGAAACGCCTTGTCTGATAAGTTCTTTCTGCCACCTCCAGACTGCCCGGCAACCGCCGGCCAATAAGCATAACCTCAGCCCCATACTCAGCCAGGGTGGTTGCCGCCTTATGAACGCGCTGGTCAACTACCAGGTCATTGATCACCGACAAATAGACTCTATTCAAATCAGCCAGATTAGTGGACTTACATATAACTTACAAATATGAAGATTTATTTTATCAAACGGGAAAGGCAAAAGAAAGCGCGGGTTCAATGTTATGTTTTATCTTTGCCATCATGTATGCAATAAACCACGACCATCCCCTTAAAAACCACAACACATTTGGCCTGGACATAAAGGCAGATCATTTTGTACATTGCTTCGCTGAAGAAGATATCAAGGCATACCTCTCAGAAAATCCCTTTCCGGATAAACCAATGCTTATCCTTGGCGTGGGGAGCAATATTTTATTTGTGGAAGATTTTAACGGAGTGGTCCTGAATCCTGATATAAAAGACATCGCCCTGACAAATGAAACCAGTGAAACTGTAACCGTCACTGCAGGCGCAGGGGTCAGATGGGATGATTTTGTTGAATGGACTGTTCAAAGAAATTTCGGAGGCATGGAAAACCTGTCCCTCATCCCCGGAACTGTAGGTGCCGCACCCATTCAGAACATAGGGGCCTACGGAGCAGAAGTGGGTAACGTTATCCTGGAAGTTCAATACATTGATATCGAATCCAACGAAAAGCATACTATCTCACACCAGGATTGTGAATTCTCATACCGGTCAAGCATTTTCAAAACAAAACTGAAAAACAAGGTTATCATTACGCGGATCCTGTTTCAGCTTTCAAAAAATCCTGTTCTGAAAACCAGCTACGGTAATATCGAAGCAAAGTTGGTCGACATTAAAAATCCCGGCATTCGGGATATCAGGAATATAGTCGTCAATATCCGGAATGAAAAGCTTCCTGATCCAGTGAAAACAGGAAACGCCGGAAGCTTCTTTAAGAATCCTGTCACAGATCCGGATCACTTTGAAAAGCTGCGACAAACGCATCCCGATATACCCTCATTTCCCGCCGCAGATAACAAACAAATAAAAATCCCGGCAGCCTGGTTGATTGAACAGTGCGGACTGAAAGGCACCCGATCTGGTAATACGGGCACATGGCACAAACAACCACTCGTCCTGATAAATCATGGCGAAGCCACAGGACAGGAAATCTTAACGTTCTCGGAAACTATCAGTAAAAAGGTTAATGAAAAATTTGGGATCAAACTCGTCCCGGAAGTAAATATTATGTATTCAACAGGGTCTCGGTGACAGAATTCAAAAGAAATTTTGTGAATTCCTCAGAACCAGAATCGGCATATATCCTGATTTTCGGTTCTGTACCTGAAGGCCTGATGAGGACCCAGTCATCATCCGACAAAAAGTACTTATACCCATCAAAAACCTCCCTGCGGTCGACCTTCACTTCTCCAAATGATGTATACCCGTTTTTGCGGCATTTTTCAAAGATCCTGAATTGCTGATCCTTATTCACCTCAATATCATTCCTGGAACAACAAAATGGTCCTGTAATATCAATCACCTCCTGGATCAATTCCTCAAGTGATTTGTTGGTTTCGGCCATGAATTGCCATATGGTCAGACCGCTCCAGATACCGTCGCGTTCCGGTATATGATTCCTGACGGCAATACCGCCTGACTCTTCCCCTCCTATCATCACATTCTCTTTCAGCATAATACTGCAAATCTCTTTGAATCCGATTTTAACCCGCTGGGTCTCCAGTCCATAATGCCTGCAGAGCTTCTCCACCCTTGATGTAGAAGAGTATCCTGCCACCACCTTACCGGAATCTTTACGGTATTTGACCAGGCAATGTATAAGCAGCAAAAATACATTGTGGGTATCTGTATATTCCCCCTTGCTGTTTACCAATGCCAGGCGGTCTGCATCCCCGTCGACTACCAGACCGCAATCATAATCCCGGCTTGAACCCATTAACTGCAAAATATCGCCCAGGTTTTTCTCAAGTGGTTCCGGAGGAATGGAATTAAATAAAGGATCGGGGGTGCAATGAAGATTTTTTACTTTTGGAAGCAACTTTTTCATGACTCTCTGACCGCTGCCATACATCGCGTCAAACACGAACCGGTATTTTGAGCCTGCAATTTTATCCAGGTTAAAATAACTCTTAACTTTTTCGATATAAATCGACTCCAGATCGACTGTTTCGATCAGCTTCTGATCTACCAGCAGGTTCCATTTAATCAGGTCGAGATCCACCTCAAAATCATCTGTGATCAGGTCCTCAATGTTTTTAATCTGGTCTTCCAGCAGTGGCCCGCCATACTCCCCTTTCAATTTATACCCATTGTATTCATAAGAGTTATGGCTGGCGGTAATCACGATCCCCAGGGAGGCATCATACCATGTAATCCCGTAAGACACCTCGGGAGTGGATACATATTCATTGGAGAGGTATACTTTTATTCCTTTGGATCCCAGTACCTTGGCTACCGTTTCTGCAAATAATTTGCCTCCAAACCGGGTATCATATCCAACCACAACAGATGGCTCCCGGTTTTTATTTAACAGCCATAACGCAACGGCATGAGTAACTCGTGCAACATTGCTTACTGTAAAGGTATCTGCAATTTTACTACGCCACCCGTCAGTGCCAAATTTGATCTTGCTCATAATAATCAGTTATCCCGCTGTGGTCAGATATGGGGTGTATACTGGATGAGGAAGTGATTAGTTCAATATTTTCCGCCGATCCAGTGCTTTTTGGTATGAATGTGCATTTTTGTTATGTTGAGCCAATGTTTTGGCGAAATTGTGGTAGCCCGAAAAATCCTCTTTCGCACAGAAATAATAGTAGTCATGGTTCTCATGATTCAAAACGGCATTGATGGCAGAAATAGACGGCACAGTAATCGGCCCCGGAGGCAGGCCAGCATGAATGTATGTATTATAGGGTGAATCTACCTGCAGGTGTTTTGTCAGTACACGCTGAATATTCATATCTCCAACGGCAAATTTAATAGTCGGATCGGCCTGTAATCTCATTCCCGAATTTATCCGGTTCATATAAACCCCTGCAATCCTGGCCTCCTCCTCCTGCATCAAGGACTCCTCATCCACTATGGAAGCAAGGGTCATCACTTCCATCCGGTCCAAACCTATGTTTGCTGCCTTTCTTTCCCTCTCGTCATTCCAGAATGCATTATATTCTGTTATCATCCTGTCGATAAACTCTTCTCCATTGGAATTCCAATACATTTTGTAGGTGTTTGGGATGAATATCCCGGGAAGTGTTTCTCCGGTCAAATCCAGGCTTTCCAGATATTCCCTGTTCCTGAAAAGAGATATAAGCTCTGTCGAATCTGCTTCCAGCTGCGATGAAACTACTCCGGCAAGTTTTTCGAGCGACCTTATATGATTGAAGGTAAGGTCTACAGGATCCTGGCTGCCGGAACGCAGCAGGTTGACCAGTTCATTATTATTCATGCCGGATGAGATATGATACCTGCCCGGATACACATGTTTTGGATAGTTTTTTCTTTCGGCCACCCAGCGGAAAGTGGTTGTGTCGTTAATAATCTCCTGATCTGCAAGCGATTGAACTACGTCTTCATAATCTGATCCTGTAGGGATATAAAAAAACACCTCACCGGAACCGGTCCTGATATTGTTCCTGAAAATTTTATGCTGGTATGTAATGGCGACAATGGAGATTATGATAACCACCGGGGCAACAATTAATAATAAAATGAAACTCTTTCTCATTGTAAACGTGCAGGTAAAAATAAACTCTTAGTTAAAAAGATATTGAAGATCAGGATTACAAAAGAACAATTTTTCATTCAATAGTGAAAATGTTCACTATAAATTCAGTTTCGGTTGTTAACTTTGTCACTTTAAATCCAATTAAATAATGGACAAGACAAAACGTTTAGCCCTGGTGGCTCATGATAACAGGAAACCCGATCTGATTGAATGGGTAAACTGGAACTGGGAAATACTTAGAAAACATAAAATAATTTGTACCGGGACTACAGGTAAGCTCGTCGAAGCCGCCTTAATGGAAAATGTGATTGATAAAGAAAAGGATCAGGTAAGCATAACCAAATTAAAATCAGGTCCGCTGGGCGGAGATCAGCAATTGGGATCTCTTATTGTGGACGGGGAGGTGGATATAATGATTTTTTTCTGGGATCCCATGCAGCCACAACCCCATGATGTGGATGTAAAGGCTTTACTGCGTATTACGGTACTTTATAATGTACCTACGGCCTGCAACAGGTCAACTGCCGATTTTATGATATCATCAGAGCTCTTCAATTCCCCCTACGCGAAGAAACTTAAGGATTACAGTGAATACATTAATCGCGAATTGGATTAATCAGGGCAGGCTGTTTTGAAACTCCTGGTACCTGGAAACAAAAGTATCCCCGGTTGCTCCTGCACAATTTTCATTAATCTTTTCCTGCCTGTCTTCCGGTGAAGGATGGGTGCTGAGAAATACAGGCGGATGGCTCGACGAACCTGTCTGGGCTTCAAGTAAGGTGAAGAAATCGCCCAGTGCGCATGGTTCATATTCGGTTTTCTTCATGTATTTAACAGCATACTCGTCTGCTTCATATTCATTATTGCGACTGAAGGCCAGTGTACTTAATCCGCTGGCCATGCCTGCGGCGATTTCAGCCAGCTGGCCGGGATTGTTTCCCAGTATCATTCCCACCATAATGGAAAAGCCATATTGCTTAGTGAGGTTATCAGTAGAATGACGACGGTCGGCATGAGCCATCTCGTGTGCCATGACCCCGGCAAACTGAGCCTCATTCTCAAGGAACTTGATCAGTCCTGAATAATAATACATGTATCCACCCGGAGCAGCAAAAGCATTCAGAACATCCTGATCGATAATCTTTACCTCCCATGTGAACCGGTCCATATATTTAAGCTCTCCGCTGGCCAGCAATTCATCCCTGATTCGTTCCAGGTGCTCATACGCTTCAGGATAATCGTATTTTGAGAGTATTGGATATTCGGATGGATTACTCAGTATCTCATTATCCAGTGCCTGGCCGAATTCGATATCCTGATTCACAGTAAATATATTCAGGCTGGTATCATCTCTTGAGCACTGACTTATAAACAGGGCTGCCAGAATAATGATAGTTATGCCTGGAACTCTTTTCATAATTTAAGTTATTATGTGTGGGAGTTTGGTCTTTATAAAGTTAAGACAATTTTGCCAGAGAAGCTTCCAACCTGTCCATAGCCTTCACCAGGTTCTCATCCGAGTTGGCAAAAGATATCCTGATACAATCCGGTGCACCAAATGCGTCACCCGGAACAGTTGCAATATGCCCCTTATCCAACAGGTACAAACAAAGATCGATTGAATTATTAATCTTATTTTCACCATCAGACTTCCCATAGAAAGAACTCAGATCAGGAAAAACATAGAATGCGCCATCGGGGGTATTGCATCTGACCCCTTCCATGGCTGTTAACCTGCCAACTATAAGGTCCCTCCTGCGCAGGAAGGCCTCTTTCATCCTGGTCACACAAGTCTGGTCATCATTCAGGGCCGTAATGGATGCAATCTGTGCAACTGCAGTGGGACCCGTTGTAAACTGCCCCTGCAATTTTACCACAGCTTTGGCTAACCAGGCAGGTCCGGCCAGGTACCCAATCCTGTAACCCGTCATGGCATAAGCTTTCGAAACACCATTCACAACCACCACCCTGTCTTTCAGGTAATCAAACTGGGCAATGCTTTCGTGCTTTCCCACAAAATTAATGTGCTCATAAATTTCATCGGAAATGATTATGATATTTTCATGGTCCTTTAATACTGCTGCAAGCCCCTCCAACTCTTCTTTCGAATACAGACTACCTGTAGGATTGGATGGTGAGCATACCATAAATGCCCTTGTCTTTTCAGTTATGGCAGCTTTCAGCTGTTCAGGAGTTATTTTAAAATCATTATCGATAGTCGTATCCAGGATTACATTTTTGCCTTCTGCAATCTTGACCTGTTCAGCATAGCTGACCCAATAGGGTGCAGGGATAATTACCTCATCACCCGGATCAATGATCGCTAAAAGGACATTCACAATAGCATGCTTGGCCCCACTGCAAACCACAATCTGGTCTGGTGTATATTCCAGGTTATTTTGCACTTTAAACTTGTTTACAATTGCCTTTCTTAATTCAGGAAAACCCGGAACCGGCGGATAGAAAGAATAGTCGTCATCCACTGCCTTCTTAACGGCCTTCTTGATATGATCTGGTGTTGTAAAATCGGGTTCTCCTACCGATAGATTAATGACGTCAATCCCCTGTGCCTGAAGGTCTTTACTCTTTTGATTCATGGCAATGGTCTCAGATGCGGCCATGTTGGTGATCCGGGTTGCAAGTTTTTCCATAATTAATTTTTGTTATACTTATTGGTTAATTTATCCAGCGTCCAAAAATACAGTTTTAATTAGAAAATACTTAATATTGTATATAAGATTACTTAAAAAAATATCAACATGGAAGTAACAATGGAGATATTAAAATATACCCTGCCTGCATTGATTGTTTTCTTTACGGCTTTCCTGATTCTCAGAGCCATGATAAAAAATGATGAACAGAAACGGAACGTGGAAACAAGCCTGGCACGCCAGAAAACCATCCTGCCATTGCGCCTGCAGGCATATGAAAGAATTACAATGTTTCTCGAAAGGATCTCTCCCGAATCACTGATCATCAGGGCTAATCAGCCAAACATGACGGCCCGGCAATTACAGAATGAACTGATCAGCACGATTCGTGCTGAGTTCGACCACAACCTCTCACAGCAGGTGTATATCAGTCATGAAGCATGGGAAATGGTGAAAAAAGCCAGGGCAGGTATCATTCAATTAATCAACACTGCTTCTGAACAGATCAAGCCTGATGCCAGCTCTATCACCATGAGCAAAAAAATCCTCGAACTGGTCATGGAACTTAACGTTTCTCCAATTGGCTCAGCTCTGATCTTTATTAAAAAAGAAGTCCAGGAGTTGTATTAGGAAGTGACGGGTGACGAGTGATGAGATGCCCTACTGTCTACTGTCTACTGCCTACTAATTAATTCCACACTCCTGTTCACAAACCTGATCAGATCCTCTCCCTTCAGCATGTTGTTTGATAACAGGGCAAGGTCTATTAATTGCTTGACAATCTTATTCTTATTACCAAAATCAGAAAGGATCTTCTTCTCTTTCTTCTTCAGATCATCGATCTGCTTGATAAGATCTTCCAGTTTATCTTTATCGGCCTGCGGGATCTCTTCCTCTTTTTTATCTTTCTTAGCAGTTTCAAGCTTTTCTTTTTCAACTGCCAGCGGGGCAGATTTCTCCTGAAGCTCTTCAATCTTCTTGCCTGTCGAATTTTCTATTCCTTCTTTTACTTTTTCTACCAGCGGGTGACTGGTATTGACCACCATATTAAACGTATCTGGCATATTACCATAAAAATTTGCCCCGCCGCCTAATTCAGACATGTCTTTCATCCGGCGGATAAACTCCGACTGGGTGATCACAATAGGATGATCAGTCTCCCCGAGCTCTTCAAAACTGAAATAAAACTTCTCCTTCTCTTTCAACTGGCTTTTAAACACTGTGGTAAGTTCTTCTTTTTCTTTTACAGACAGTTTAGAATCCTGCACGTCTTCTTTCAGGATGAGTTTATCAATTACATCTGAATCCACCCTCGTGAATCTTGAATCCTTGAATTTTTGTTCAACGTGATTGATGAAGTGAGTATCCAGCTGGCCTTCCAGTGCAAGGACATCATATCCTTTGTTTTTTGCTTTCTCAATATAGCTGTACTGCTCTTCTATATTTGTAGTATAGAGATATATTAACTGTTTGTTTTTATCAGTTTGATCCGGTTTGATTAGCTTTTCATATTCCTCGAATGTGAAATATTTCCCATCGGTATTTTTAAATAATGCAAATTTCTCCGCCTTCTCATAAAACTTTTCTTCTGTCATCATACCATATTCAATGAAAAGTTTCAGGTCGTCCCATTTCTTCTCAAATTCCGGCCTGCCGCTCTTAAATATCTCTTCAAGCCTGTCGGCTACTTTCTTGGTAATGTGACCGGATATTTTCCTGACATTCGGATCACCCTGCAGATAACTTCGGGAAACATTCAAAGGAATATCCGGAGAATCCAGCACACCGTGCAATAATGTCAGGAATTCCGGGACAATCCCTTCCACTGTATCTGTTACATAAACCTGGTTACAATAAAGCTGGATCCTGTTTTTCTGGATCTCAATATTATTTTTTAAGCGCGGGAAGTATAAAATGCCAGTCAGGTTAAATGGGTAGTCCACATTCAAATGAATATTGAACAATGGTTCTTCCAGCATGGGATACAGGTCCTGGTAAAACTTTTTATAATCCTCATCTTTGACATCAACCGGTTTGTGTGTCCAGAGAGGTTTTGTATCATTGACTATCTGATCTTTTTTGGTTTCAACCTCTTTGCCATCTTTCCATTCTTTTACCTTTCCAAAAGCAATCTCAACGGGTAAAAACCGGCAATAACGTTTAAGCATATCATTTATCCTGTTTTCCTCAAGGAACTCTGCCGAATCCCCATCCAGGTGCAGGATAATATCTGTACCCCTGTCTTTCTTGTCTACCTCTTCCAGGACATACTCCGGGCTTCCGTCACAGCTCCATTTCACAGGTTTAGATCCTTTTTTATAGGACTTAGTGATGATCTCCACCTTATCTGAAACCATGAATGACGAATAAAAACCAAGGCCAAAATGACCGATGATCGCATTTTCCTGGTTTTTATATTTTTCAAGGAATTCTTCAGCGCTGGACAAGGCGATCTGGTTTATGTATTTTTTGATCTCCTCACCTGTCATACCTATACCACGGTCGGACACTGTAAGGGTTTTCTTCTTTTTATCCACTTTAACCCTGATGGTAAGGTTACCCAGCTCTTCCTTCAATTCACCCATAGAGGAGACTGTCTTCAATTTCTGGGTGGCATCTACCGCGTTGGAAATCAACTCTCTGAGGAAAATTTCATGTTCAGAATACAGAAATTTCTTGATGATGGGAAAAATGTTCTCTGAAGTAACACTAATCTTGCCGGTTTGCATTTTTATATATGTTTAAATTTGACTTGATTATTCCACGCGGATTGATTCAAACAACATGCCATGGGTGAATATCTGACAAATAGTCAGATATGTTGCAGGTTGCAGGTTGACAGCGGAACTGGAGGACCTGGGACTCGTGGACTCGCAGACTAGCAGACTAGCAGACTTGCAGACTCTTACCTATTCCTGACGTCTATGTCAGGCTGGTAACGCCAAATCCCCTTCTTAAACTTATAACCATCATAGGAGAAATCGGGAGCATAAAACTTATAGTTACCTTCGAAAACAGGTTCGATAGGTGATAAATGGTCAAGAACAATCATTTTAAATCTTGGATCATATCGTAAAGCCATTACCACATCCGGAGCAAACTCAAAGATTAAACGGTGTTGCAGATCCCCACCCTTTTCAGTCTCAAATATTGGTTTGCCGAAAAACGGCAGGTCATGTTCAAAAGTCAGTACATCAATGACCTTTTTATTTGAAAATCTGTCATTAAAATCAAATCCCAGTAAGGTATAGTATTTCTGGCCGGAAGATTTATTTAACAGGATATCATAATAAAGCACTCCAAACCAGGTACCTGCAAACAGTTCTGTATTCTCCGGATCATCAATTTCATGTGATTGGTCAATTAATGGTATTATTTCACACCTTTTCTCCTTTTTCAGGGGATATTGAATAAATCCATAATAGGTATGTGTTCCGTCCTGCCAGGGGATGTTCCAGGTGATGATCCTGAATTTCTTATCCGGCGAATATATCCGGCCAGTCCGCTTTAGGGAGTCGAAAGCATATTCAAATGATTCATAAGAAATTAATACGGATTCAAAGCTGAAAAGAATGGAATCATTGAGCTGCATCCTTTGGTCTTTATCCTGCAAAGCATACAACCATTCATATTGATTATACAAACGAAGTTCAGCCTCCGGCAGATAATTTTCCCCGGCTGTCTGGCCTAAAACCCAGATAGAAATAAATAAGCCAACGATTGTAAAAACTGATTTCATCCTATTACTTATTATTTTATCACACCCTCGCCCACACCCTCGATTCACGATTCACGACTCACGATTCACGATTTATCTAAAACCTTAAGGATAATTTCACAAATCTCCACTATTTCTTCCTCAGTTATTGTTAACGGAGGTGATATCCTGAATGCACTGTTACAGAACAAAAACTGATCCGAAATTATTCCCTGTTCAAGTGCAATTTTCATAAAAATGCTCACCTGTTCAGGATTTTGCAGTTCTACTGCTAAAAGTAGTCCCTTCCCCCTGATCTCTTTAATCTTTGAGTGAACAAGTTTTTTCCTGAATAGATTTCCTTTTCGGATCACCCCTTCTAAAATGCTTTTATCCTCTGTCAACACCTTCAATGCTGCCAGTCCTGCAGCACAGGATACCGGGTGGCCTCCAAAAGTGGTGATATGACCAAGAGCCGGATTGTTTCTCAACACTGACTGTATCTCCGATGATGCAATAAAAGCCCCCAATGGCATTCCGCCCCCGAGACTTTTAGCCAGTACCAGGATGTCGGGGATAATCCCATAGGACTCAAATGCAAACAAGGTTCCGGTTCTTCCCGATGCAGTCTGGACCTCATCGAGGATCAGTAATGAACCGGTTTCGTTGCATTTATGCCTGACTTTCTCTAAGAATCCCTGTTCCGGAAGTATGATCCCGGCTTCAGCCTGGATGGGTTCCATTACAACACATGCCGTCTTATGATTGATTCGATCCAGCGCCTCAAAATCATTAAAATCTAATAGTTTTACACCCGGGACGAGTGGTCTGAATGCATTTTTTAACCTTTCATCACCCATGATACTCAATGCACCGGCAGTACCTCCATGGTAGGCATTTTTAAAACTAACCACCTCGAACCGTCCGGTATATCTTTTAACCAGCTTCAGGGCTCCATCAATCGCTTCGCTCCCTGAATTCACAAAATAGGTACAACTCAGACTTTCAGGCAGGTGTTCAGCCAGCAGTCTGGCCAGTTGAACCTGTGGCGACTGGATAAATTCACCATATACCATCAGGTGCATGTGTTTATCGGCCTGCACTTTAACGGCATTAACGATATCAGGATGGCCATGTCCCAGGTTACTGACCGAAACACCCGATACCATGTCGGCATACCTCTTCCCATCCGGATCGTACAGCCAGATCCCTTCTGCCCGTTCTATTTCAAGCATTTGCGGAAAATCTGATGTCTGGGCAACATATTGAAGAAAAAATTGCCTGTTAGAGATCATTTTACTGGATTTGAGTTCCTGAAAGGCAAAGGTAGGTAATTATTTGACCATGAGATTGATATCTCCCATAAATTTATCCTTGTAGGACTTACCTATGGGTATGGTCTTTGAACCGTCGTGCACCTTGATCAGTACCGAATTATCCTCGATAACATCAATACAACTGGTATTAACAATATAAGATCTGTGTACGCGTGTAAATTTATTTTGAGGTAATTTTTGCTCAATGGCTTTCATGGTGAAATGGATGGTATACTTTTCGTCATAAGTATTGAAGATCACATAGTTTTCCAGCGCTTCCACCCAGAGGATATCCTCATACTTCAGCCTTACAAGCATCGAATTCTTCTTGATAAAGATCTCTTCTTTCCCAATCTTGTCGAGTTTATCCTTTTGCAGGCTCTTACGGACCCTTTGGATGGCCTTGTAAAACCTTGCATAGGTTATTGGCTTGACCAGGTAATCTGTCACTTCGTGATCATATGCATCGACTGCATATTTACCTTTTGATGAGATAATTATGATCTGTGGGGGGTTGTTCAGGGAATCCATGAATTCCATTCCGCTCATCTCAGGCAATTCAATATCGAGAAAGATCAGATGTATATACCGGTTGAAAACCATACCAAATTTCAGTTGAAAACCATACCACTTATCAATGCTTATCTTCACTCATTTTTTACAAATGAGAGGGGAATAAAAAATGATAAGAATGAGTACAAAACAAAAAATTATCCTTCGCAGATACCGGGATGGTGATTCAGAACGTAAAATTTCCCGTGAATTAAAAATAAACAGGGAGACAGTTCGGCGGTATTTGGCTGAATATGAAAAAAGCAGGCAAAAATTATCCAACGCGGAGAAAGAAGACGAAGTTCTAATAGAGGAACTTGTCAAGATCCCCAAGTACGATAGCAGCAATCGCAGCAGTAAGAAGTTCCTGGATGAGATTAGCCAGGAGGTCGATCGGTTATTACAGATCAATGAAGAAAAGCGTAGTCGCGGGCTTCATAAGCAGGTAATGAAGAAGATCGATATTTTGGAACATCTTCAAGATCTGGGGCATGATATTGGCTATACAGCGGTATGTCGTCACATTAACAGGAAGCTATCCAAGAGGCAAGAAGCCTTTATTCGACAAGTATATAATCCCGGTGATGTTTGTGAGTTTGACTGGGGTGAAGTAAAGCTTGAGATAGACGGTCAGTTACGGACCCTTTATATGGCGGTTTTCACACCCGCCATGAGCAATTACCGCTACGCAATACTATTTCATCGCCAGGATACCGCTTCCTTCATACAAGCTCATGTACTGTTTTTCGAGCATATTGGAGGAGTTTTTCATACCATGGTTTATGATAATATGCGAGTTGCTATACGCAGGTTTGTCGGGCCATCGGAGAAAGAACCCACTGAGGCGTTGCTAAAACTATCCATGTATTATCAATTTCATTTTCGTTTTTGCAATGTTGGCCGAGGTAATGAGAAAGGACATGTTGAACGCAACATCGAGTTTATTCGACGGAAGGCATTTAGCAAGAACGATCGTTTCCCGACTATGGAGGACTCAAACGGTTGGTTATTGGGAACCTGTAATCGGCTTAACACGCGTTTTGATCGGGATAATCAAGGTAAAAGACCCATTGATTTGCTCGCAATTGAGAAGAAACATTTATACCCGGTACCTCCCAGCTTTGATTGTGGTCAGATGGAACAAGGCAAAGTTGATAAATACTCTGTAATCACATATGCCACGAACCGATACAGTGTACCGGATCATCTGGTGGGTAAGATGGTGGACGTAAAAGTATATCCAGAGAGATTGTATTGTTACCATGAGAACCAGAAGATATGCGAGCATGAGCGCCAATACAGCCGGCATGGGTGGTATATCAACCTGGACCATTATCTGTATACCCTGAATAGGAAACCTGGTGCACTGTCCGGATCTCAGGCGCTGGCTTCAGCACCTGAGGATGTTAAAAAAATTTTCAGGCAATATTTTGCAGATGCCCCAAAGGATTTTGTTGAACTCTTGGTTTTCCTGCGGGATTACGATTATGCATTTGACAAGGTAAACGAAGCCATCCAGACACTCAACAGCACCTGTCCTCATGATGTATCACTTGACAAGATAAAGGCTCTGTGCATGCAGAAAAACATCGTATATACACCCAAGGAAAATTATGATGATCAGATACTACAGCAATCACTTGCACAGCTTGAGGAACTAAGCTTATTACTGGACTATTAGAAATCAATTATATCAATAAAATCCGAAAATAATGATACCAACAAATACAAAAGAGAAAATTATTGCTTATACCAAAGAGCTGAGGCTTCCGGCCATACGAAATAACTACACTACTCTGGCTCAGCGGGCCATTAAAGAGAAAACTGGTTATGAAGAATATTTACTGACACTGCTGAAAGATGAATTTGAAACCAGGATTAAGAACCGGAAATTGTCCCGGATCCGTCAGGCTGACTTTCCTTATAAGAAGTATTTGCAGGATCTTCAACGGGAAGCGCTCCCTAAGAATGCCCAGGAAAAGATAGATGTTCTGGAGAGTCTTGAGTTCATAAAAACCGGTCAGAATGTGATGCTAGCCGGCAACCCTGGAACAGGGAAGACCCACCTATCTATAGGATTGGGGATTAAAGCCTGTATGGAGGATTACAGGGTGTTTTTTACCACCGTTCCCAGGTTGATCACACAAATACGTGAAAGCCGGTCTCAGAAGACCTTACGTACCCTGGAAGGGCGGTTTGAAAAATTTGACCTGGTCATATGTGATGAGTTTGGTTATTCCGATATTTTTATTATTCCGAATTATGTGATTATCATATTGTGATACAATTTGTTGGATATAGAAATATTGGAATAATATTCATTTCTTTATTAGACATTTTTAAAGATATGAATTATGGATCTAAC
>JADHVS010000005.1 GCA_016783865.1 Bacteroidales bacterium | reverse complement strand
CCGGGCAGGGCGAGTATATCCTTTTTCATGGCAACCTTTCGGTACCTGAAAACATCAGGTCATTTCTTTTCCTTTATGATCATGTATTCAGCAACATATCCCACCGTGTTATTGTCGCCGGGAAGGATCCATCATCAGAAATTAAACGTAAGGTAAGCCAATCGGGACATCTTGAACTGATAAGCAATCCTGATGAACAGGAGATGTTTGACATGGTTATGAATGCCCAGATAAACGTAATACACAGCTTCCAGCCAACAGGAGTGAAGCTCAAATTGCTGACAGCCTTGTTTGCGGGCAGGTTTTGCATTGCCAACGATCATGCACTGGCCAATACGGGGCTGGATCAGCTCTGCATGATCGCCAATAATCCTGAAGAATACATCAATCTCATTAACAGCCTTATGGATTCCAAAATTACTGAGGAAGATATAATGGCACGCAGGATTGGTCTTAAAGGAACCTATTCAAACGGATTGAATGCTGTCCGCCTGATGCAATTCATCTGGTAGAGGCTGTCTTAAAAGTACATGATTTCAGTCGTATAGTCATCCTGAACTTGCCAGCCCCGATGTAGATCGGGGTTTCAGGATCTAGACAGATTCCGAAACAAGTTCGGAATGACCTACAAGTTCGGAATGACCTGCAAGTTCGGAATGACCTGCAAGTTCGGAATGACCTGCAAGTTCGGAATGACCTGATAGAACCTTTTGAGACAGAATCTGGTTACATCATCCACCCGGACTTCCGTGTTTGTTATCATCACTTTTAATCAGTACCGAGAAGATGAACAGGATCACTGCTGATGCAGCAAAAACTACCATCAATGATACAAACATCTTCCTGATGATCTCATCAAGGTTGATGACTTCCCAGATACCAAGCAGTGCAATGACGGTAAAGATCAATACCAGACCTATGAGTAAGTAGGATATAATCTTTTTTATTGAATTGCTCATATCAATATGGTTTTAGAGGAACATTAAGATTTACGGTCAATATGTAAAGATAATTCATAAAGTGAACTCAGCTGAATATTGCCTGAATTATTTTGATAAATCCAGACCGGTTTATCATCTTTCATTTCGATGGTTACCCCGGGCAGGAGATCCTGATCCGCCACTACCTCCCATCCTATTCTCTCCAGGGCTTTCTTTGTCAAACCCTTGTGCCGGTTTTCACCTCCTGATAACCCAATTTTTCCGGATGATTCTCTTTTGAGTGTCAGGTTAATGTTATTCTCATCGAACTGGTATTTCTCACCATCATAGATCATCGAGAGTTGTCCTGACAGCATCACATCTTCAGGGGCACCCTGGATCAAGTTTCGTTCATTCAGCAACCATATCCTGTCGGCCACATTCATTGCTATCTGAAGGTCATGGGACGAGAAAATGATCGTTTTGTTTTCCTTGCGGGTTAATGAATAAAGCAGATGTACAAGCTCATGACGATGCAATATATCAAGAAACGCAGTTGGTTCATCAAGTAACAGGATGCTGGTGTCCTGAGCCAGTGCCCTGGCTATCATGGCCCTTTGCCTCTCGCCATCACTGATCTGATTCATAAATTCTTCTGCTTTTGATCTCAGGCCGACAGCATCGATCGCATTCATAATAATTTCCCTGTCTTTGGGGCTCAGACTGCCTAACCAGCCTGTATAAGGATGCCGTCCCAGTGCCACTAATTCATACACCCGCATATGATTCAACTGGATGATCTCCGTAGAAACAAAGCTGATCTTCCTTGCCCTTTCTACTACAGTGAAACTTTTATGATCATTGCCATCAAGCATTATGGTCCCGCCAAGGGGTTTGTGCAGTCCGCTCAGGGTTCTGATCAGTGTGCTTTTGCCGGTACCATTTCTACCTATAACAGCGATCAGTTCTCCCTTTCTTACTGAAGAATTCACCTCAGTCAGAAGAATGTTTTCAGCAGTTCGTTGCTTGTAACCGACTGTCAAATTTTCTATTTCTATTGGGTCTGGCATTTTATGTTACTGATATCCGTTTTCTTTGAGTGACTATCCAGATCACGACGGGTATTCCAAGTACGGCTGTTACTGCGTTTATTGGTAAAACCTGCTGATAACCGGGTAATTGGGAAATGATATCGCTGAAAAGCATCATACAGGCCCCAATTCCGATCGATCCGGGAATGACCACATTATGATTTGACGATTGAAACACCATTCTTGTTACATGTGGTACCACTATCCCGATAAAACCTATGGGTCCGCAAAAAGCGGTAACTGTACCAGCCAGTATGCTTGTGCTGGTAAAAATAATAATCCTGGTCCTTGTAACATTGATCCCGGTAGTCCTTGCATAACTTTCTCCGAGCAATAACAGATTCAATCTCTTATTTGAAACTACTGCCAGTATCACTCCAGCTGAAATGCTGATCAGCATGACCTTCAACTGCGGACCGGTAACATTACCCAGGCTGCCCAGGGTCCAGATAATAAACGAACGCAACAGAGATTCATTACTGAAATATTGGAGTATACTGACAATGGCAATGGTAATACTACCGAACAGAATTCCCAGGATAAGGATGGTCATGTTATCCTGGATCCTGAATGACACCAGCAGGATACCCAATAAAACAATTGCCGAACCAGTCCAGGCTGCAACTGCAATAGTCCAGTGACTCAACGGGTTAGCCAGAAAGCTGCCAAATATCATCGAAGAGCCCAGAACGAGTATAGCCACCCCAAGACTTGCTCCTGCACTGATCCCCAATACATAGGGACCGGCCAGTGGATTCCTGAAATAGGTTTGCATCTGCAGGCCACTGATTGCCAGGGCAACGCCAGCCAGAATAGCAGTAATGGCTTTAGGGATCCTGAAGCTGAGAAGGATGGTCCTCCATTCCGGCCTAAGGGTATGGTCGGGAAAAACAGATAGCAGAACCTCCTTAACAGGAATTTTCACTGAGCCCAATAGCACATCGGCTATAAAGAAAGCAATTAGTACCGTGACAAGGATAAACATGATCCAGTAAGTTCTGGATCTGTATCTTGGATCATATGGTTTTGGAATGTTGATTGGTTTGTTGGTTTATTGGTTAATCTGTTTATTTGTTGGTCTGTTAGTCTGTTAGTCTGTTTATTGGTTAATATAAGCGCTGGTAATAGACGAGGGTATGATCTGGTAATATTTCGGGATGAAATATTGAGATCAGGTCCTTTAAAATAACATGAGGTTCCATTACTCCCGTTTCCCAGTAAACATTTCCACCCAACTCATTCACCCTGGCGTTGTTGTTAAAGACATTCCCAATCCTGTAAGCTTCGAATAATTGCAGCCTGGAATCAAGCGATTGAATATCAGATAAGCTTAAAGCAGATCCCGCGTTAATCCATATATCGGCATTTTGCGCTTTGCTGAAAACAACCTCGGTATCCAGGGGGATGGCTTCCCTGGAGCTATCTTCCTTCCAGATGTATTCACCCCCTGCATCATCGATTAAAGTTGCAGCAAATGAACTGCCACCAGGGACCCACCATGTGTCCTTCCAGGGTAATCCTGACAGGATGGTTGGTTTGGTTGTTGCTTTGGCGGCAATGGCAATATACTCGTTATATGCTGATGAAATTGAATCAAAAATGATCCCGGCCTGATCCAGCTCATCATAGAAACAGGCAATGAACTTAATCCATTCAGTCTTCGCCAGGGGATCGGATTCCAGATACTCCGCATTCAGGACAACTGGTATTTGAAGTGATTTCAACTTCTGAAGCACTGATGAGATTTCACCCGATACACCATACATGATCACCACTTCTGGATTCAATCCAATTAATTCCTCAAAATTCTGTGATTGTTCATACCCGATATCCCGGATATGCCCTGCATCTATCTTTTTTCTTATAATGGGATCGGAGATGTACTTACCTCCGGAAACTCCTACCACTGATTCCTGTTTATCAAGGGCGCATATCATGGCTATATGGGTGGTTGAGGTGGTTACTACACGGTTGACCGGAACCTGGATGCAGGTGGCAGCATTAAGATTCACAGGTACCTTTTCTTTATCCTGATATAAAACGTAAGTCAGCTCAACCTGATGAAGTTGCTGCCATGGGTTAAAAACTGAGATGATCCGGTATCCGTCAAAGTCCCTGATGGTGAATCCCCGGGCATATTGAACGTGCTTATTATCTGCGATTGAAGGCGATTTTGAATTGCCCCGGGACTGACAGGCTGAAATAATAATAATGGCTGCCTGTAACAGGTAAACAAAACATTTCAAAAAGGATGAATTTCGGACAGTCATGCTGACGAAGAATGGTTTACCGGTATGGCTGATGTATAATCTTTTGAGTATAGACTCTTTCTGTATTCACCCCTTGTACGATGTAAATACCGGGTGCCTGATCTGAGAGGTCAAAATAGATGCTTGAGGTATTTTCATACTGTTTTTGAAAAACCAGCTTTCCCGACAGATCTAATATTCTCAGATTAAAATTATTAAGGGCATCCGCAGGTATTTGGATAGTATAATATCCGTTCCCTGGGTTTGGATAGACTACAAGACCTTGTCGTTCAATTGGCTGAACATGTGTCCATATTTCAGCTCCATCCAGATTCATGACTCCGCTGTTCAGGGGATCCAGCCAGGTTTTAAGGCTTTTCAGGGGATTTCCATAATAATACCACGAATAGTCAAATTTTGTGTAATAATCGTTCACTGAACTATCGCAGTCTGCTTCTCCACCGGTCAGTAAACCAATAATCCTGTGCTGCGGATCAAGCAAAGCTCCTCCGGAAGAGCCTTGCTCAGTTGTAGCGGAATCCCATTCGAGGATCCTCCAGTGCGAATACAATACATATTCCGGATAATAATCTTCCTTATGATATGAAGATTCAGGAGCATCAAGATCAAACGCAATTTTCTTTACATCACCCCGTGGATGATGGATGGTAGCGGAAGAAGAAGGTGGGACCGGGCTCCTGTTCCAGCCAGCAAAATATACATTAAAACTATCGGGTGGGGAAAGGCTCAACTCAACCAGTGAAAAATCCAGGCTATCTAAATTTTTGAGGTCACCCAGGGTATCTCCTGTACACAATAGCGATGAACCGGCAATCATATCTTTATCAGGTACATCCGGCCCATCGCATTCCGGACTTTCATAATTAAAGAGAAAAACCGTAGCATTTGCTTCCTGCTGGCTGCCAATGCAATGAGCTGCCGTTAAAACATAAGGCTTACCATCCTGGCTGGTGTTGTTGATAAGACTACCTGTACACCGTTTATTTGTGTTGATTATGATCCGGCAAACAGATCGTTTAACAACCTGAAAATCTTCTCCTGCAGGGCAGTTTATATCGATATTACATAAATCGGACTTACCATACCATTCATCTTTAAAACGACTATCCGGGTTTCCGTTATCAAAACCATGAGCAATTTTACTGATCTCGAGATTGCCATAATTTTCCTGATTATCCGGCACTTCAAGCTGGACATATATTAAGTCGCCTGGTAAATGAGCAACAGGCAGGACACCACTGATCTTATTATTATCTGAAGTCAGGGAGCCAATGATATCTGATCCGTCACTATTATAAATATAAAGTCTCGAATTGCCTGTTAAATGATAATTCCCGAATAGCAATCCAAGAGATGCTGCTCCCGGTGAATGGATCCCGATTGTCCAGATTTTGTATCCTGCATTATGCCGGATCCATTTTCCATCATTTTCCGGAGTGATAAGTACATCATAGTTGCTGGCAAATATCAGTGCTTTCTTATTGTAATAGACAGGTTCTTCTGCAGTCATGTTGAGCTTTAAGGGTAACTGGCTGATATCAACTACTGGTATTGTTGCCTTTATACTATGCTCAACGGATAATGGACTTCCACCGTGGCTCAGCTGTCCGGATATACTATTCTGAAACATCCAACTAAATGCAATTAAAAGGATTAATCCCGTTCTCATAATTATTATAGTCTATCTACAACAAAGAAAGCAAATTCCCACCATCTTTTTTGCGATATATATATTCTACCAGAAACAAAAATAACCCGGGATGATACCCACCCGGAATGAATCAATAGCCTCACCTGAAGGGGTAAATCTGTATACCCATCCGTTTTGCTGGTAATCAACTGCATCACCCAGGTAAATAATATTCCTCTCCGGATCTACAGCCATACTGTAATATGTATGATCATTTGCCTTAATTATGGGGTTTTCCGGCAGTGAGTTCTCCAGAACAGACATTTGATATACTCCCCCATCAATATAATATAAGGTATCCAATGATCCGTTCAAATAGAGATTTGTTGGAGAACTATTCATATCCCTGAATTGAAATTCAGCTTCAACCTCCCTGCTGTAAGGATCGATCCGGGAAAGCGAAGCCAATTCCTGTCCGAAAGCACTTCCTGTAAAACCACCATCCGACAATACCCATATCTTGTTATTCTGATCCATTTGAATACTGTTTGGTTGCTTCCCCACCTCAATGCTGTCGACCAGCAAGTCTGTCGTGATATCAATTACAAGTACTTTATTGTCGTATGACCAGCAGGTTACAAATACAAAATCACCCATCACGACCATTTGTTCGGTCGAATGCTGGTTAAAGGAACCATTATTATTCACATTGATCTCCCGGGTTATTTCTTGCTGTACTGCATCATATACATATATTGATTTGCTGTACATATCTGTAATATAGGCTTTCCTTTCATCAACAAATTGTATATACCTTGGTGCCGTAAGTCCGGAAATTTTATCTATATACATCATTTCTGCCGGATCAATAATATAGATTTTACCGGAATTGTTCAAAACAATATAGGCCTTGTTGTTATATATGGTCATCGATTGAGCAACATCCCCCAGCGGCACCTCATTAGCTGCAAAAAAAACCTGGTTAAATAATTTCTCAGATGAATAGTCATAATAGGAAAGTGTTGCATTATCCTGGTTGAAATTTCCTTCATTAATGATAAAAACTCCGTTTGATGCACTAATATCGGGTCCCACTATATCTAAAGGATCATTGTCACAGGACGGCAATAAACCTAGGATGGCAGCAATACTGCAAAATCTCAGATAAAAGGATACCTGCCTGCGCGGGTATGATATTGCGGTTTTCTTCATTTATAAACTCACTCCCAGATTAATAGAATAATACCTGCCAGGCATCGGCCGGGCCAATATCACCTGGTAGGATTTATTAAATATATTATATATCCCAAACTGGATGGTGGTTTTCATCCTGCTCAGGACAATTTCTTTCCCAAATAAAACATGATTCAGGGCATAGGGATTAAGGACCGTCTCGAAATGGCTCTCTTCATTGCTTGACTGGGTATATCTTTTCCCGGTGAGAATGAGGGAATAATTAAGATAATATCCTTTGAAATCGAAATAAGCATGTGTATTCATGACATGCCTGGGTATATAGACCAGCTGCTTGCCCCTCGATTGGTCTACCATTGATACTGTGTGCTGATTCGTGGTAAAAGTCAGGCTATAGTTTGCATTCAGCTGAATTTTATAGTTTTTACCTGTAACTGCCGAGTTGAACATTGCTTCCAGTCCCCTTGAGAAAACACTGGCAATATTTTCAGCGGTCCAGTAATGGAATTGAGTTGGTTTCCATAATATCCAGTCCTCAATCCATGAAACAAAACCTGTGATCTCTCCTCCGATTTCATGATTGCCTTTTTTGTGACTCATGCTGCCAGACAGGTCTCCGGTATAGCTCATTTCTGGTTTCAGGCCTGGATTCCCACCGGGGATCCAGTAGAGATCATTCAGGGATGGAACATTATAATTTCTTGAAAGATTTGATTTTAAGTATAACTCATTGTTCTTTAAAATCTTATATGACAAACCCAAAGATGGCATCACAGGCAGAAAGGTAGTATTTACCAGGTCTTCGCGCATCAAAATCCATGCAGAAAGACGATCAGACATCTCCCTGTTAAACATCATCATTACCGAAAGTTCCGATTGGTGAGCATTATATCCTTCCGATCTTACCTTTTCGTAGATGGAAACCTGATGGAACATATGGGAAACCGTAGTAGTTAGCTTTAATTTATTGTTGATTTCCCGATTTAGTTTAAACTGGTTATGCACTCCTTCTTCTTTGCTTCTGGAGTCAACATTTACGAATCTCAATTCCGGAAATTCAAACAGGTAATTTATTCTTGCTAATGACATCCCGGATCTTACTTCCATAGTACTCTTATCCCGGTAATGCTTCCAGGTAATTATGGAAAATAACTGCTTGTCGAATTGCATTTCAGATCTTTCATCACCTTCATAGGACATGGGTTGGGGAATATTCCGGTCGGCCTGCTGGTACCATAAATGGAGTGACACCAGGTTTTTATGATTCAGGCGATAGTAGGCATCCTGGTTGAAGCCAAACTTATGAAATCCTGCCTTCTTCAACCTGGTTTCCTCAACCGGTAAGATTCCAGTATTGGTAAAGGTGAAGTCGTTCTGAGACTGGTTAAAGAAAAATTTGGAGGAAGATAACAGATTTCCAAACCTTAGATCCAGTTCTGATGTGGTATGGTATGAATGAAAACTCCCTGCCTCCTGGTTTATTTTCAAACCAGTCTTGCTGTCCCAATCAGGGATTCCCTGCAATGATATAATTCCTCCAAGGGCTCCACTGGATTCGGTCAGGGAACTTGAACCATGAAGTAACTTAACCTGGTCGGCAAAACAGACCGGAACCATCGACAGATCAACCTGTCCCAGCATAGGTGAATTCAATCTGATCCCATTCCAGAAAACCTTGGTATGGCCTGGATCGGTTCCCCGGAAAGAAGCAGTTGACAGTAAACCATCACCGGTTGATTTAATGTATACAGTTGAGTGCCTACTGAGCAACTCTGACAGATCGAGATGTATGGATTGCTGTATGGCCAGAGTATCGATTAATGTTTCGTGAAGAACCTGGTTGGCGGGGCTTTCATTTTTGTAGATGGAAACTTCCTTTATGTGCAAAGTGTCCGTTAGTACTTGTGCAATCCCAGGTTGGAACCACAGGGTGAGGTTCAGAAGCAGCAATATGTTTCTTGCGGGGATCATACTAGTTACGAGGTGCGAGTTACGAGGTATATTAGGTTATTGTTTTATAATGCGTCCAGTCACAATTGCACCGGTTCTATCCATGACCTGAATTATGTAAAGACCAGGGGGCCAATGTGATACATCCAGGTTACAGGATGCCGATGATATATGATATTCGTGTAATAGTTGTCCTGTTATATTGTTGATCCGTATAGTTACATCTTCTCTTCCAGGACATATTATTTGCAACCAGTCGCTTGCCGGATTAGGGAATATTCTCATTCGAGCCTGGGAAGGTAACGCCCTATTACCCGTAAGCTGATTATGGATCACTCCAACCGCATCAAGGTCAAACCCGCCTGAATTAAAAGGAGTTGGCCAGGGATCGTTGATCATATTGCCTTGAGAATCATAAGTTGCAAGGCTATCGATGACAGAGCCAATCACATCCACCACTTTTACAGAGGTAATGGCATTAATATCTAAACCGGGCCGGTTACTGAGCTCTTCCAAATCAAAAGGGGTTCCATAACTACGGAGATATTTTCCGGCCAGGTTGTAAATCATTGTAGCATCAAGTAATCCGAAAGTGGTCACCTGGGTATCAACAGGTGTAAGCGAAACCGAAGGAAACCTGAAATAATCGACATCATTGGAGCTTACCTCCACGAAGGCCAGCTCCAGAAACGTCTCAATGAATGAGTTTTCAAAAACGGCAAAGTCTGGTCCGGGACCATCAGATATTGGCGGATCAAAAGTCAGTATGGCCACCCCGCTGTCACCAAGGCTGACCACCTTGCCATCACCGGCCTTACCGGTGGCATCTTCCGGTTCACCATAATCCACAACAACACTATCAGGATAGTTAATTATCCCATAACCCCGGATCACTTCACAATGACTGGCCCATTCGATAAAAAGCGGGCTATCCTCAGGAATTGCCAGGCTCCCTTCCTGTCCCGCAGGCGGATCAAAAGTCTGGGCCTGTAAGACAAAGACATTTAAAATGATTAGTATGGCAATCAGATACCGCATATTAGGTGCTATTCCTGTAAGATCCCCCTGATGTTATCAATACAGGCATACTTCGGGGTATTGATGCCGTATTCACCCACATCGGAAGATTCAAATGAAAAGGCTATTTTTTTGATAAATCCAAAATCTTCAAGGGGTAGCCTGGTCCAGCCATTGGCTATATAGTCCTTGCTGTTATCCTCATTGGTAAAGTCGGCCAGGTTAATGGTTAGTGTACCCTTCTTCTGACCCTGCTCATCAAACGGCTCTAATTTCAGATTAAAAAAATCAGGATCATTTCCACTTTCCCCTCCGAATTTCTTTGCAAACATGTCTCCTTCACGCATGGAAAGTGCAGCATAAGTACTATTCGTTACATATAGGAATTCCACCTTCTCCGGTATGTCAAATATTAAGGTATCTCCCTCTGTTAGAATAGCATAGGTTGCAGATCCACCTACACCAGATCCGAAATAACTACTGTATTGGTTTTCATACCCGGGAGTGGTTCTATTGGTATGGTTAGAGTAAGCAAATCCCGACCAGGAGGTAATACCACCTCCCCAATCAGTAAATGTATTCGGGAAGAATGCATTGCCAACCTCAAATCCACCAGATCCATCTGAGCCGTTCCAGTAACCTGTTTCATCCAGTGTCAGGTCCTCAAAATCGATAAAGTCGTATTTAACTTCATCTTTATCACAGGAAGTCATAGCCATTGCGATAAGGCCAGCAGTCATAAATACTTTAAGCCATCTGTTCATGCTAATTAAATTATTTGATTAAACATAAATTTTAAAACAATCTATAATCAATCGCTTGTCCGGAAAATAAATGGAGTTTGTTTACAGTTTTACCATTGCTTTTATCCCGAAAGCTGAGAATATTGATTCGTTCTGGCAGGTCTTCTGACTTACTCCGCACTGCAGCGCCTTCCCATTCTATATCTTTTGGAACAGTGGCAAAGAATGCTGCAGGTTATGATGGAGATTACAGCAGCGGGTACTGTCCGGGATTTACACCCGGTTCCCTATTCTCCTGTAATTTGATGAAACTACAGGAACCAAAACCTGATCAAATATAATTATTATAATGAGTCCATCTCAGAGGATGAGTGAATTTTATTAACAGAGAAGAAGACAGAATTCAGAATTCAGTACAATTTCAGAAGCGAAGCGGATGAAATTTTCATGAGCAGGCTGTGTGAATGCCTGTGTGAAGCGAATAATTCAGAAGTCAGAAGAATTACTGGTTTGATGTGTATCTCATGATTTAATAAATTTCCTAAATTGTACGGTCATATTTTTTACAATGAAAAAAACTGAGGCAAATAACAGGATAGTTGAGTTAAGGAACCAGATTGAACATCATAATTATCAGTATTATGTGATGTCGAAGCCAGAAATATCTGACTTTGAATATGACTTGCTGATCAATGAATTATTAACACTTGAAAACAAGTTTCCTGAGTTGCTTGATAAGAATAGTCCCAGTCAGCGGGTAGGCAGTGATATAAACAGGGAATTTGAGCAGATGGTCCATCGTTATCCGATGCTTTCCCTCGGCAATACATATTCTGAAGAGGAAATAGACGATTTTGACCAGCGGGTAAGAAAGGTCATTGGCAATGAAATTGAATATGTGACCGAACTGAAATTTGATGGTGTTGCAATCAGTCTGACCTACGAAAATGGAAGGCTAAAGCATGCCCTGACGAGGGGTGATGGGGAAAAAGGAGATGTGGTTACAGAAAATGTACGGACCATCAGAAGCATTCCACTCGTCCTCCATGGAGATGATATCCCGGATGATTTTGAGATTCGCGGAGAAATATTTTATCCGAAGAAGGGTTTTGAACAATTAAACAAGCAAAGGATTGAAGAGGGTTTAGAGCCATTTGCCAATCCCAGGAATGCTGCTTCAGGTACACTCAAAATGCAGAATTCTGCTATGGTAGCCAAACGGCCCCTGGACTGTTTTCTATATTATATGCTTGGAAATAAGCTGCCATTCGGTTCCCATTTTGAGAACCTGCAAAAGGCAAGGGAATGGGGTTTTAAGATTCCAGACCAGATCAGAAAGGCAAAAAGTGTCGGTGATTTAATGGATTATATTGGCTATTGGAAGGAGAAGCGCAAAGATCTGCCTTTTCAGATCGATGGTATTGTTATCAAGGTAAACAGATATGCCGACCAGGAGGATTTGGGATTCACAGCCAAATCGCCTCGCTGGGCAATAGCCTATAAATATCCTGCAGAACAGGTATCCACCCGGCTGCTTTCTGTAGATTACCAGGTAGGAAGAACAGGCGCCGTAACCCCGGTAGCAAACCTTAAACCGGTTCACCTTGCAGGAACTACCGTGAAGCGTGCCTCATTGCACAATGCCGACCATATCGCACTACTCGGCCTGCACCTGGGAGATACAGTTTATGTCGAAAAAGGTGGAGAGATCATCCCGAAAATTGTAGGTGTAATAACTGAAAAACGTCATCCTGGAGCTGAACTGGTTACATTTCCCGATAAGTGTCCCGAATGCATGACTGCCCTGACACGTCAGGAAGGCGAAGCGGCTCATTATTGTCCAAATGACAGTGGCTGTCCCCCACAGATCAAGGGAAGGATTGTACATTTCATCAGCCGCAGGGCTATGGATATAGGTGCTGCCGAAGCCACCATCGATTTGCTGTTTAAAAACGGTCTTGTAAAGGATATCAGTGATCTTTATCAACTAACTAAGCAACAAGTCATTGAACTTGAGCGGTTTGCAGAGAAATCGGCTCAGAACCTGATAGACAGTATTGAAGCTTCTAAAAAGGTTCCTTTTGAACGTGTACTATATGCACTTGGCCTAAGGCACATTGGTGAAACGGTAGCCAAAAAACTGGCAAGGCATTTTAAATCCATTGATAACCTTGCCGGGGCATCCTTTGATGAGCTGAATGAAGCAGATGAAGTGGGCGATATCATTGCACAAAGCATAATTCATTTTTTTGAACAGCCTGCCAATGTTGAAGTCATAAACAAACTGAAGAAAGCCGGACTGCAATTCATTGTTTCTCCCTACCATATTAAAAATGTTTCAATGCGACTTAAAAATAAGAGTTTTGTCATTTCAGGCACCTTCCCCGATCATTCCAGGGATGAATTAAGACAGCTCATCGAACAGCATGGCGGCAAAAATGCCAGTTCATTGTCATCAAAAACTGATTATCTCCTTGCAGGGGAGAACATGGGGCCTGCCAAACTCGAAAAAGCCCAAAAGATAGGGATCACAATCATTTCAGAGAAAGAATTTATGACTATGATCGGTGAGTAGGCCCGGGATTGTGAATAATCAATTTACCGTGAGAGGATAAAATTAACTATACTTGCATTGTGAAAACGATTCAAAATATCCGCGGGTATGTGGGTGAACGGACACTACGGAGAAAAACCCGTCTGATTCACAGGAACCATCGTATCCACAATTTTTCCTCTGCAAAATCGGTAGGTATTATTTTCCAGTGCAGGAATGAAGAGGATTTTCAGCATGTGAAAGATTTTAAAAATTATCTTAATGAGTATAAAATCCAGGCTTCGATACTTGGATTTATTAACGATAAACAAATACCCGACTATTACCTTCTGAGAACAGGATTTAACTTTTTCTGTTATAAAAATTTAAGCTGGTCTTATAAACCCGAGAGCCAGTTCATCCAGGATTTTATTAACAAATCGTTTGATATTCTATTTGATTTTAGCCTGGAATATCTATTCCCGATACACTATATTGTTTCCCTTACCAAGGCTGAATATAAGATTGGCAGGTTGTCGAACCAGGGAGATTATGATCTTATGATCGATATCAAAAAAAACCGTGAAACCAGTTTTTTTATTGAGCAGGTTAAGGTGTACCTGAACATGATCCGGCACAGCAGTAACTGACCGTATTCATGAAGTGGTTCTGATTACCTGTTTACATCCATTATTTCTGCCCAAAAATTTCCTTAAGATGTATTATTAATTATATTTGTTTACAGGCAGGACTAATACAGGAAAGCCCGGAATCGTCTTTAAGCAAAACAACCAGAATTATCCAACATACTTTAAATTAATCAATTTTCAACTTTCCATTTTTAGTTTAGAATCAGATAAAATGACCTATGGCTGAAAAGAAATTTATTGGAACCGGGGTTGCCATTGTGACTCCCTTCAGAAAAGACGACAGCATTGATTTTAAGGCGCTGGCAGAACTCATTGAGTATTTGATCTCCAACGAAGTGGATTACCTGGTTGTATTGGGAACAACAGGCGAAACCCCTACCCTCTCAAAAGATGAGAAAAAAGCGGTCACTAATTTCGTTAAGGAGGCATGTGCAGGACGTGTTCCACTGGTTGTTGGAATCGGCGGGAACAATACACAGGAAGTTGCAAACCGCATCAAGAAGACCAAATTTGAGGGAATCGATGCGATTCTGTCGGTGGCTCCCTATTATAATAAGCCTTCACAAAAAGGATTATACAATCATTATAAAACCATTGCTTCTTTCAGTCCTGTTCCGGTTATTATTTATAATGTACCCGGAAGAACAGGATCGAACATAACGGCCGAAACCACGCTTAAGCTGGCTCATGAATCCAATAATAATTTTGCGGGAATAAAAGAAGCTTCCGGGAACATGGTTCAGATCATGAACATCATCCGCGACAAGCCAGAAAATTTTCTGGTTATTTCCGGCGATGATGCAATCACCCTGCCTATAATCAGCATGGGTGGATCTGGCGCTATTTCAGTTGTTGCCAACGCTTTCCCAAAGGAATTCAGTGAGATGGTAAGACTAGCCCTGGCAAACAAATACCCTGAAGCACGTAAGCTCCATTATGAATTATTGGAGATTATTGAACAAATATTTGTTGACGGGAGCCCATCGGGTATTAAAGCTGCTTTAAATATTATGGGATTGGTTCAGAACCATGTGAGACTGCCGCTTAGTACGGTAAACCGCGCTACTTATAACAGGTTATCGGAGCTGGTTAAGAAGAACTAGGACATTCCGGACTTGCCTGCCTGCCGGCAGGCAGGATTCGGAATCTCAATTTATTTAGCAGATGCTGAAACAAGTTCAGCATGACGACTCTGGTGTTAAGTGGTTAATTTGCAGGCTCCGCTAATGATATCCTGTTCCACTTTCTTATATTTTGCTTCTACTACTTTGCCATTGGAATATCTGACTTTGACCGTATCATTGCGACCGATCTTTTTACCCGTCCTTACCGGTTGCATCTGACGTTGGGATTGTTGCAGAGGACCACCTGCCTGTCCACCTCCCTCTCCTCCAGGTTGTTGTCGGTCGTAAGCTGAAACTTCTTCCTGCTTGATTTGTTCAAGCCTGCTCAGGTCGAGCCGTCTGGGCGCTCTTCCTTCCTGGATCTCACTCGGATCACGGAGCGGAATAAAGCCCTTCAACAGACTGGAAACGATGTCTTTATTCAGCCTGTCGATTATGGTTTTAAACAGTTCAAAGGATTCGAACTTATATATCAGTAATGGATCTTTCTGTTCGTACGCTGCTGCCTGTACGGCCTGTCTAAGTTCATCCATTTCCCTCAGGTGTTCTTTCCAGGCTTCATCGATCGTGGCCAGGACAACTGTTTTTTCGTATGCACGAAGCACCTCCAATCCATCAGAATTATAGGCATTCTCAAGGTTGGTCAGGATCTGGAATACTTTTGTTCCGTCGGAAATTGGAACGACTATATTTTCATAGATTTTTGCCTGCTTTTCAAAAACCTGTTTTATCACAGGCATGGCCTGGGCCGCAATGGCATCTTCTTTCCGCTGGAAAGTTTCTTTGACAACCTTGTTGAGCTTTTCAATGATCTCACCAGAGTTCATCTTCAAATATTCTGTTTCTGAAACAGGTGGTTCAACAGATAAATAACGTAACACTTCAAGTGAAAAATCCTGGTAATCAACCTGGCCATGGCAATCCGCAACGATGCTTTCACACACATCATACATCATATTGGCAATATCAACGCTAATCCTCTCACCCAGCAAGGCGTGTTTACGTTTTGTATAGATGACTTCTCGTTGTGAATTCATCACATCGTCATATTCAAGCAGTCTTTTCCTGATCCCAAAGTTGTTTTCTTCTACCTTTTTCTGTGCCCGTTCAATCGACCTTGATATCATGGAGTGCTGGATCACTTCACCCTCTTTCAATCCAAGCCTGTCCATCACACCAGCTATTCTGTCTGAACCGAACAACCTCATGAGGTTATCTTCGAGGGAAACATAAAATTGTGAAGAACCCGGGTCACCCTGACGTCCTGCACGACCCCTGAGCTGCCGGTCAACCCGTCTTGATTCATGCCTTTCTGTACCAATGATGGCCAGTCCCCCGGCTTTAACGACTTCAGGGGTGAGTTTTATATCGGTTCCCCTACCTGCCATGTTGGTGGCGATTGTCACAGTGCCAGGTTTACCAGCCTGTGCAACAATATCGGCTTCTTTCTGGTGCAGTTTAGCATTGAGTACGTTGTGTTCGATATGCTTCATTTTGAGCATCCGGCTGAGCAATTCAGATATTTCAACAGAAGTAGTCCCAATAAGTGCCGGACGGCCCTCTTTGACCAGTTTTACTGCTTCATCGATCACAGCATTGTATTTCTCCCTGACAGTCTTATAAACCAGGTCTTCAAAATCTCCTCTGACAATGGGTCTGTTCGTTGGGCAAACCACCACATCAAGCTTATAAATATCCCAGAATTCACCTGCTTCTGTTTCAGCTGTACCCGTCATACCAGCTAGTTTGGTATACATCCTGAAATAATTCTGCAATGTTATGGTGGCAAATGTCTGTGTGGCCGCTTCCACCTTTACATTTTCCTTGGCTTCAATAGCCTGGTGGAGCCCGTCTGAATACCTTCTTCCATCGAGGATCCTTCCGGTTTGCTCATCCACGATCTTCACCTTGTTGTCCATTACCACGTATTCCACATCAATTTCAAAAAGAGAATATGCTTTCAGCAGTTGGTTGACAGTATGAACCCGTTCAGACTTTACGGCATAATCCTGGAGCAGTTTGTCTTTAGCTTTGAGCTTGTCGCTGTCGGAAAGGCCAGTTTTCTCCAGTTCAGCCACTTCACTTCCAATATCGGGCAGTACAAAAAAAGTAGGATCCTCAGCAGATGTAGTAATCAGGTCGAGACCTTTCTCAGTTAATTCTATTGAATTGTGCCTCTCATCAATAACAAAGAAAAGTTCCTCTGTGGCCTTATGCATGTTCTTGCTGTTCTCCTGCATGTAGAAATTCTCAGTCTTATGCATAAGGGATTTATTTCCCTCTTCACTCAACAGCTTAATCAGGGCCTTATTTTTTGGTAAACCTTTGAATGCCCTGAAAATCATCAATCCGGCTTCTTCATTCTTCCCATCCTGCAGGGCCCTTTTCCCGTCTGCAAGCATCTGGTTTACCAGCTTCCTCTGGGCATCAACCAGCCTTTGCACCTTGGATTTATATTCAAGAAATTGCTGATTTTCACCCTGGGGTACAGGACCACTAATAATCAAAGGAGTACGTGCGTCATCAATGAGTACTGAGTCAACCTCGTCAACAATAGTATAGTTATGCTTTCGTTGTACCAGGTCGGCAGGACTGATAGCCATATTGTCACGCAGGTAATCAAAACCGAATTCATTGTTTGTACCATAGGTAATATCGGCATTGTAGGCCTTCCGGCGGTCGTCTGAGTTGGGTTGGTGCTTATCGATACAATCAACTGTAAGACCATGGAATTCGAAGATCGGCCCCATCCATTCAGAGTCCCTCTTTGCCAGGTAATCGTTTACTGTAACAATATGTACTCCCCGGCCGGTAAGGGCATTCAGGAAAACCGGCAGGGTCGCCACCAGTGTTTTACCTTCACCCGTTGCCATTTCTGCAATGTTCCCTTTATGAAGGACAACACCACCTATGAGCTGCACATCGTAATGCACCATATCCCAGGTGATCATATTTCCGCCTGCCATCCAGGAATTATTCCAAATGGCCCTGTTGGTTTTCACCTCTACACTGTCCCTTACTGCAGCATAATCCCTGTCATAATCGAGAGCGGTAACCTCAAGTGATTCATTTTCCTTGAATCTCCTGGCCGTTTCTTTAACCAGTGCAAAGGCAATGGGCAATACATCTTCCATTGCCTGTTCAAGCCTATCATTGACTTCAGAATCAAGCTTATCGATCTGCCTGTAAAGGTCTTCTTTCTCATCCACATCAGTGGCAGGATCGTTCACCTGCTCCCTGATCTTATCAATTTCAGACCTCTCCTCCTTTACAAATTCGTTTATTCTTTCGCGGATCTTGTGGGTTTCTTCTCTTAATCCATCATTGTTGAGCTTCTCGATTTTTTCCGTCTCAGCATTTATCTTAGCCACATACGGTTCAATCGCCTTTAAATCCCTCTCTGACTTGTTCCCAAGGATTGTATTCAATACTTTGTTTAGTACGTTCATTGTGTTGTTGTTCAATTTAAACCTCCATGGTTTGAGGAAAACCCTGGAGGTTTTAAGTCTACAAAATTAGTTTATTTTATGCAAACGACATTATGTCATGATTGTTGATAAAACGGTTCAAAATATTCTGATTTTGACGCAGCACTAGCTATTGCAAAAACTATTCCTGAATATTTATACCGGCCTTGTTAAAAATAGTTTAATTGAAACATCGGTAAGTAATAAAATGTTGATAAATTAGTAATATTGTATATGAATCTCCTAAAATAAATGAATTATGAAGCAAATAATTCTTGTACTTATCAGCATATTATTGAGCATTCAGGCTTACCCGCAACAAAAAAGCGTATATAAAAATGCTCCTCTGAACCCGGAGTTTGTCAAATATTTAGAAGCCCGGGAATCAGGCACACTGAAAACTTCCACTCCGGATGGTTATAAACTGGATTATGTGCCGAGCCCGATGTATTTGCATTTTCAGAATAACTCAGCGTCTGCCCGATCCTTGAAAAGCACAGAGGTATTTCCAACCAAATATGATCTGAGAAATGTCAACGAAAATGCATATGTCACTGTTCCAAAAGACCAGGAAGGTGGTGAATTCGGTGGTAACTGTGTGGCTTTTGCTACTATGGGAGCCATCGAATCACGATTGCTGGTTGCGGGAGAAGATGTGTATGACCTGTCGGAACAGAATATTGCCGCCTGCTATGGTTATGAATGGGCCTATGGTGAAGGGGCAAATGCCGTTATGGCCACAGCCTATTTAAGCCGGTTCAGCGGTCCCGTTCTTGAATCCCAGGATCCATACAATCTTCTGAATCATACATGTCTTGAACTGGATCCTTTTAAACTGATGCCTGAGTCAAGGTTTTTACCCAATAATATGGACGTGATCAAAAAAGCGATCATGGATTATGGCGCTGTATGGGCATCTGTTCATATCAATTATGATGATTTCGATTTAATCTTCAATACATACTATTATGAAGGGGATGAAAATCCTAATCATGCCTGGCTGGTTGTTGGCTGGAATGATTTTACACCGACAAAAGGGGGCCTTGGTGCATGGATTATCAAGAACAGCTGGAGTGATGACTGGGCCGATGATGGTTTTGTTGATTGTTCATATATGGACACCAAGATATTGAGTGATGCTGCACAATTCCATACCATCTGGGAGACAGATGAGGTGGATCATTTATATATGTATGACAAGCTGGGAGCACTAACCTCCTCCGGATATGCAGATCCCATAGGTTACGGATTAGCAAAATTTGAAGCTCCCGTGGAGCAGCTAGTAACAAAAGTTGGAACATTTGTGAATGCTCAGGGAACTGTTATCGATGTTGAAATATACGATGATTTTGACGGCTCAGATCTTTCAAACCTTCTAAGCAGCAGGAGTAAAATACTTGTTGAGTACCCGGGTTTTACAACATTTGATATTACACCCACTGAGGTGAACGGGGATTTCTATGTTAAGGTAAAATACTATTCTCCGGGATTTAATTTTCCGATCCCTCTCGAAGAATTTATTGAAGAATATGCAAATCCGGTAATTGATACGGGTGTTAACTGGACCAGTGCAAATGCGGCGAACTGGAATAGCTCTAATCCTGATCCTGAAAATGAGGATGAGGGTGAAAATCTGACCATTCGTGCTTATACCGTTGACATAGGAACTGTTAAAGCATTGTTCGAAGCGGACAAGACTACCGCCTGCCTCAACAGTACTGTTACCTATACATTCCTTGAAAACGGAACGCCTGCAAGCTATTCATGGGATTTTGGTGAAGGGGCCAGTCCTGCTACGGCCAATTCCAAAGGTCCGCACCAGGTAACCTACTCAACAGAAGGCCGCAAAACAGTTTCTCTTACCGTTGATGGCAGTGACACAAGGACAAGGTATCAATACATTGATGTTAGTACAGAGATTAATGTGGTTATACCAGAGGATACTATTACGGCACCCCACGGACCGGAATATGAAGTTACAGCATTCGGGGCAGACGCTTATGTCTGGACCCCTTCTGAGTTTCTTGATACAGACGTGGGATCGACAGTTAAGTTCGATCCTGATGCAGCGGGTACATATGATATTTATGTGGAAGGCACACAGGGGACATGTACTGACAGGGATACATTGACTTTTGTGCTGAAAATACCCCCGCCCAATGACAATGTTTGCAACGCGATCGAACTGGCCGATCCTCCAAGCAATCTTAACGGAGTTACAAACCGCAATGCCACCGTTGAATTCAATGAGCCCTTCCCACCTGAGGGAGAATGCGATGCCTACGGGTACTGGTGCGTTGAGGGTGGTTTACAGAACAGCATCTGGTTCAAGTTTACCGCTGTTTCAACTTATGTCACTTTCGACGGACAAGGGATGGACAACCAGATTGCCATTTATGAAGCAGAGACCTGTGAAGATATACTGAATGATAATTATACGATGATCACTGCCTTTGATGATTATGGAACCAGGGCTGACTACTCCTTCTATATGGAAGCCAATGTCGAGATCGGCAAGCAGTATTTTGTACAGATTGACGGAAGCGCCGGGGGATCGGAAGGAACATTCAGGCTGGTATATACATCCTGGCCGCTGGATATCGAAGATATCAATACTGATCCGCTCATCGACATCTACCCGAATCCTTCCGACGGCACATTCAATATTAAGCTGAAAAACGAAGACCTTTCACCTGTTCTCATCCAGGTATACAACCTGAGCGGACAACTGGTGTATGAAAGAAGCCATGAATACCCTGGTGCTGATGCAGAAATCAAATTAGATCTGTCGGATCAGGCGAATGGCATCTACCAGGTAAGAATGGTCCAGGGCGATTGGGTCATGCATCAGAAGATCATTCTGCAGTAACAAAAAAGTCGCCCCAGGAACCCGGGGCGGCCTTAAAAGCTTAAGTCATCCTGAACTTGCCTGCCGGCAAGCAGGTAAATTCGGGATGACTTTCCCCGACAGCCTTTTTTTAAACTGCTTCTCCACCAGCTCCCCGCATCGACATAATGTCGCGGTCGAACATGTAGAGGTTATGCTCACCAACTAATTTTAGTTTATCGATGATCTCCTTGACAGAAGCCTCTTCCTCGATTTGCTCAGTGACAAACCATTGTATCCAGTTGTGGGTGGTAAGGTCATTTTCTGCGGTACAAAGCGCAACAATCTCATTGATTGACTTACTGATAAACTTCTCATGCTCCAACACCATATCAAACAACTCTTTGATTCCGGGATAATCGACCGGAGGTTTTTTTATTTCCGTGATTATGGCCTGTCCATCCCTGTCATTAATATACTTTACAAACTTTAGCATATGAATTCTTTCTTCATCCGATTGAGCATATAACCAACCGGAAACTCCCTTTAATCCCTGCCCTTCGGCCCATGAGGCCATGGCCAGGTATAACTGGGAGGAATAACCTTCTTTTTCAACCTGAACATTCAGGATTTTTTCGATTTTTTTAGGTAACATCTTTATCAGTTTCTAAATGATTTCTAATTGAATAACAGATAAACAGTTTTTGTTTACATGTTGTTTATAATTTCAGTTCCAAATTCCGAGCACTTAAGTTTGGTGGCACCCTCCATCAGTCTCTCAAAATCATAGGTCACGCGCTTTTTCAGAATAGCTGCCTTCAATCCTTTCAAGATCAGATCAGCTGCCTCCTGCCATCCCAGGTGTTCAAACATTAGCACACCTGATAAAATAACTGATCCGGGATTGACCTTGTCCTGACCGGCATATTTAGGTGCTGTACCGTGTGTCGCTTCAAAGATAGCGTGACCGGTAACATAGTTGATATTGGCGCCAGGCGCAATTCCTATTCCACCCACGATCGCTGCAAGTGCATCGGAAATATAGTCGCCGTTAAGGTTCATAGTAGCAATCACTGAGTATTCTTTTGGCCTGGTAAGTATCTGCTGCAGGAAGGCATCCGCGATCATATCCTTGATAATCACTTTTCCAGCTTTTTCGGCTTCGCTCTGCGCTTTCCATGCCGCTTCTGTGCCTTTTTCTTCTGCAATCCTGTCGTACTGCATCCATGTAAAAACCTGGTCGCCAAATTCACGCTCTGCCAGTTCGTATCCCCAAAGCTTAAATTGACCTTCGGTATATTTCATGATATTCCCCTTATGAACCAGTGTCAAAGAGGGTCTTCCGTGCTGTATTGTGTATTTTATGGCCGCCCTGACCAGTCGTTCGGTTCCCTCCCTGGAAATAGGTTTAATCCCTATAGAGGTTGTTTCCGGAAACCGGATTTTGGTTACCTGCATTTCGTTCCTGAGAAAGCTGACCACCTTCTTTAATTCAGGGGTACCGTTCATCCATTCAATTCCCGCATATATATCTTCAGAGTTTTCCCTGAATATTACCATATCGGTGGTGGACGGATCCTTTACAGGTGACGGCACACCATTGTACCATTTTACCGGTCGCAGACAAACATAAAGATCCAATATCTGCCTGAGGGCCACGTTTAATGACCTGATGCCTCCTCCAACGGGGGTTGTAAGAGGGCCTTTAATCGCAATAAGGTATTCCCTTATTACATCCAGGGTCTCCTGGGGCAACCACTCCCCGTTGGCATTAAATGACTTTTCACCAGCCAATACCTCTTTCCAGATAATCTGCCTCTTCCCTGAATAGGCCTTTTTTACAGCTTCATCAAATACACGAACAGATGCGGCCCATATGTCGGGACCTGTACCATCCCCTTCTATAAAAGGAATGATCGGATGATCGGGCACGTTAAGTTTGTCACCTTCAATGGTTATTTTTGCTCCTTGCATGATATGAAATTATTTTTGGTTGAAAAATTATCTGGTTTGAATCCTGAAATTAAACCCTTAACCCCTTAAATCCTCAGTCCCTCAAATCCTCTCTTATTCAAAATCCAGGTTAAAATGTTGTTTCATTTTTCCAAGATAGGAATTTTTTTTATTCATGTGTTCAAATTTCTCTTCAGCCGTATAGAACTTGGTCTTTTCTCCATCATCCGGCTTCACTGTCAGCTCAATTGTTATTTCGTGGTTCTTCAAATTCGTCTGAAGAAACCGTAGGATATCCTGTTTTAGTTCCCGTGCAAATTCATCCTTCTGCGTTGTATTATCGAGCATAAGGGATATCTGATAATCATCTGCAATGGCAGGTAAATGGCTTTTCAGAGTGCTGTACATCCTTGGTCGCTCACTCTTCAGATTTTCTGCAAAGGCATTCCATTCCCGATGAATATCCTCAACAGTAAAGGGCTGTTTTTCAATTATTTCCGGCTCTGCCCCAACCATGTCTGCCTGGTCATTTACTATATCTTTTTGTGTATTACCATTCAGGGCATCCTTGATGGAGTAGCCCGATGAAGGGATCTTCCTTTGAGATTTGGACTCTGGGGGGGGTTGTGCCTCCACAGGCGAATCTGTAATTTCTGGTTCATCAGATCCGGCACTTTGAGTTTCCTCATCCGGCTCATCTGACAGTGATTTATGATCTTCAGTCTCCGAAGCTTTGGCTATTTCGGTTTTTTCATCATCAGGGGCTGATGTCTCCTCAGTTGCTGTTACTGTTTTTTTTTTATTCTCTGCAATGTTACAGAGCTTTATCAGTGCCAGTTCGACATGAAGCCGCTGATTACGGCTCGATTTATAATGTATGTCGGCATGAGAACAAATCTCCAGTGCCTGGAATAAGAACTCTTCTCCGCATGCCTGGCTCTGGGATTTGTATTTCTCTCCTATCCCGGCTCCAACATCCAATAATTCAATCGTGGAAGCATCTTTACACACAAGCAAATCGCGAAAATGATTGCTCAGTCCGTTAATAAAATGATGGCCATCAAATCCTTTATCGAGGATCTCACTGAAAATCAATAGTACCTCGGAAAGCTTACTCTCAAGAAATGCCTGTGTTAACCTGAAATAATACTCGAAGTCAAGAATATTTAAATTTTCAATAACATGGTTATAGGTAATTTTGGAGCCGGCAAAACTTACCAGCTGGTCAAAGATCGAAAGTGCATCCCGCATGGATCCGTCCACCTTATTAGCAATAGAGCTAAACGCATCCAACTCATACTCTATCCCTTCATTTTTTGAGATCTTCTCAAGGTATTGTACAATATCTGAAACTCTTATACGCTGAAAATCATATATTTGACATCGGGACAAGATGGTTGGAATGATTTTATGCTTCTCCGTTGTAGCAAGGATAAATATGGCATGGTGAGGCGGTTCCTCCAGTGTTTTCAAAAAAGAATTGAAAGCCTGCGCAGAGAGCATATGTACCTCATCGATGATATACGTGCTGTAGTTTCCAACCTGTGGAGGTATCCTTACCTGCTCGATCAGGTTGCGTATATCATCAACCGAATTATTAGAAGCGGCATCCAGCTCATGAATATTAAAAGACCGTGAATCATTGAAGGAAGTGCATGATTCGCATTCATTGCATGCTTCAAACCGGTCGGTCAGGTGATTGCAATTAATGGTTTTTGCGAAGATCCTGGCACAGGTGGTTTTGCCAACTCCCCTGGGACCACAAAACAGATAGGCGTGTCCCAGGTGGTTGCTTTTGATGGCATTTTTTAAAGTAATCGTTATATTTTCCTGCCCCACAACCGATGAAAAAGTCTCAGGCCGGTACTTTCTTGCAGATACAATGAAATTCTCCATACATATTTTCTTAGGTTATAAAATTAGAAAATTTACCTGCAACGGGGACAAAGTGTTAATAAATAATCATTATTATTCTGATTTATAATATTTTTTGGTAATCACTGAAAAGTTCCTATTTTTGCGTGCTATTATTTTAAACCATAATAATATAACAATGTTGAACAATTACGAAACCGTTTTCATTTCAACTCCCGTTTTGTCTGAAAGTCAGATGAAGGAAGCGGTAGATAAGTTCAAGAAGATCCTCACCAGCGATGGTGCGAAGATTATTCATGAAGAGAATTGGGGTCTGCGCAAGCTGGCTTACCCCATCCAGAAAAAATCTACCGGATTTTATTATTTGATTGAGTTCACCTCTGATGGTTCCATGCTTGATAAGCTGGAAATTGAGTATCGCAGGGACGAACGTATCATCCGTTTTCTTACTGTAAAATTAGACAAGTATGGCGCTGCTTACGCAGAAAAGAAAAGAACCAAAAAAGCCGAAGAAAACGCAAAAGCAAAGGAGGAATAAATCATGGCACAAAATCAATCAGAGATCAGGTATTTAACGCCGCCAACGGTAGAGATAAAGAAGAAAAAATATTGCCGTTTCAGAAAGGGCAGGATCAAGTATATCGACTACAAGGATCCTGAGTTCCTCAAAAGATTTGTTAACGAGCAGGGGAAAATCTTACCCAGACGAGTAACCGGAACTTCTTTAAAGTATCAGAGAAAGATTGCCAGGGCTATCAAGCGTGGTCGTCATCTCGCCTTGCTACCCTATGTTACCGATTTATTAAAATAAATCCGTGAGTCGTGAGTCGATAAAACTTAAGAAATAATGGAAATAATATTAAAGCAAGATATTCCTAGCCTGGGGCAAAAGGATGATATCCTGACGGTTAAAGATGGTTATGCCATGAACTACTTAATCCCCAAAGGCATGGCAGTAAATGCCACCGATTCTGTTAAGAAACAGCACCAGGAGACCTTAAAGCAAAGGGCACATAAGGAAGAAAAGATCCGCATTGAGGCTGAAAAATGGGCCGGAAAAATGAAGGATCTTAAACTAACCATTGGTGCCAAGACCAGTACAAAAGGAAAGATCTTTGGATCGGTCAACACAATTCAGATAGCCGAAGCGCTGAAAAATGAAGGATTTGAGATCGACAGGAAAGACATTGCAATCAAAGAGGAATTAATCAAGGAGATTGGCAGTTATACAGCTACTGTAAAACTACACCGTGATGTAAAGGTCGAAATTCCTTTTGAGATTGTTGCAGAATAAGAAAACCTTACTTAAATAAATAGAGGCGGTTACTTTATTGCAATCGCCTCTATTTCTATTTTCGCTCCCAGGGGCAGGTTCACCACTTCATAAGCTGCCCTGGCCGGGGGATTCTCAAAAAAGTACTCTTCATACACCTTATTCATTTCTTTGAAATCCGCAATGTTATCTAACAGGCAGGTGCATTTCATGACATCGTCTCTGTTGTATCCTGCGGCTTTAAGTATCCCATCTATATTGGTTAAAACCATTTTTGTCTGCTCGGCAATATCTCCTTTGATCAGTTCGCCTGTCTCAGGACTCAATGGGATTTGTCCGGAAACAAATAAAATCCCTGCCTTTTCAACTGCCTGGCTGTAGGGTCCGACAGCCTTAGGTGCCGTTTCGGTATGGATAATCCTTTTCATAATGTGAAGGAATAAAATAAGGTATGAAATATATGAAAGTTTTGGGGAAAAGCAAAGCGGTGAACAGTGAACAGTGAACAGTGAGTCGGAAGAATGTGTGTGAGTGGTGGGTAGTGTTTAAGCAAACTTTCATAGAAGACCACACACACTACCCTGATCCCTTGCCCTCGGTTCACCGATCACTGTTCACGGATCACTAGAAGTTATCGTACCAGTTATCTCCTTGTTCATATTTCAGGTCGCGCAGGATGGATGATTTGATATTGATCTGGAATGAGTAACTTCTGTAGTTGCCAAACGGGACCATTGTAATCTGCATTTCCCAGCAATGCAGGTCGCGGTAGATACTGAGATTGGTCATACTTACTTTTTTCTTGGTAAAATCATAACCTGAGTTGAATCCTATCTTCCATTTTGGCGTCAGACTCAGGTCACCCCTGAATCGAACAGACTGAATAATCTCAGGTTCTTCTTTGTTTTTAACAAGCCTGAAATTATAGTCCATACCGAAAGTCCATGGAACATCGAAGTCAACATACTGTCCATAGTAGATATCATCGTAAGCAATATTTTCATCCCCGACCTGGGCTGTGGGATCATTGTCAAGCCCTTCACTCTGTTGTCGCGAAGAACTGCTTCCTTGTCCCGATTTGAAATTTACTCCTACAGAAAAATCAAAGTTGGTCATACGAATGAGCTGGTTCCGGTCTTTCCAGAGTGATTTGTTGATATTCCTCCTGTTGCCCCTTGCATCAACAACATAAGAATATGGATCGAACCTTCCGTTAAATTTCAGGTTCACCTTGTTTTTAAATATGCGCGTATTTCCAACCATATTAATAGGGGCCCACTTTAAAGAGTCTTTAAATATGTTGTAATTGGTCGTAAAATTCAGGTTATCCAGGATTTTAACTTTGGTGAACTTCTCCACGGTATCCGATTTGGGTTTCACTTTCATCTCAATATTATTCATAAGGGCAAAACTCACAGATCCCTGCCGGCCACTCGGCACCGGCGTCCTGTAAACCGATTCATCAAACAATGAATAGGTCCTGGTATGCCCGGCTGAATCAATGACTACATCCTGGTAATAATCGGGTACTTTTCCCTTCATATCAGGAGTATAGCTAAAAGATACCCTGGGGGTCATCACATGCCTGACAGCCTCAATACGGGATTGTGGTCGGAACTGATACATACCATAGATCTTAGGACTGAAGTTCACACCGATAGATGGGACATAAGCATGAGCATACCGCAGCCCCTGGACAGTATCAATAAAAAAGGTATCCACCCTGACATCGGAATTAGGCAATTGGTAATCGCTGTGATACTGGGGATATATAGACTTGGTAAAAACCACCCCTGTATAGCGCACACTGGGTGAAATATTGAAAAAGTTTAGTGCCTTCAGATTCAGGCTAACCGGGATATTGTGCTGATAGCCGTTGTCAAACTGTTCCAGCCGGGTATCGAACAATAGTGAGTCGACCGTATTCAACCTGTTTTCGAGGGAAGATGAATAGCTTACCTGCAGGTCTTCATACCATTTAGACTTACCTACACGGCTTTTCCTCCTTAAGGGATAGATACGGTTCATATTTAAACTCATCTGTGGAAGCCTCAGGTTCATTGACCGGTCGATACTATTCTGGCTGGCACTTGCATTTGCGCTGAAATTAAATGGTGAATTAGGCCATACTTTAGAATAACTAATACTCGATTGTTTGGTACTTCTCATCACACTGTTGATATTCCTGGTATGGTTCTGATCATAACTGCCCGTACTGAAATTCACACTGGCGCTGAACCGACGGTTTGGATTTGCTTTGGCATCCTGTGAGTGTGACCAGATCACAGCAAAATCCTTGCTCTTAGAGAAGTCGATTCCCTTTTCACCCGATACATTTTCAAAATAGTTTGTGTTAAAATTTCCATTGAACTTATATCGTTTGCGATACGACGATCCAACACGCAGTCCCCAAGTTCCGTTGGTATATATATCTGCATTAATCCTCAGATCGGCATATTCTGAAAGCGCAAGGTAATAACCACCATTTCGCAAATAAAATCCCCTCCTCGATTCTTCGCCGTACGATGGTATCAGTATTCCCGATTTATTGGTCCTGGTGGTTGGGAAAAAACCAAAAGGCACACCGATTGGTAACGGAACATCTGCAATTACAAAATAAGCGGGTCCGGAAATGATTTTATCGCCTGGAATTGATTTTGCTTTGGTCATGGCTATATAAAAATGGGGATGCTCCAGATCGCATGTCGTGTACTTACCCTTGCTCATGTGAATGTGACCGTTGGGATGTCTTTTTGTGGTTTCACTGTGAAGATATCCTCCCTCCTGTTCACTGTATATGTTTTTAATTATTCCTTTTTTCGTCCTGAAGTTATAAGAAAGTTCATCGGCCTGAAAAGTTTCTGATTCGTCTGCAAACACAGGCCTTCCAAATGGAACACCCAGACTGTCTTTTTCCCCCCTCGCAAACACAATCTCATTGCCCATATCGAACTCGATGATCTCTGCCGTTAATTTGATTTGTTGATAATTAATCTCAGATTTCCCAAACAGGTATACTTTCTTTTCACTCAGGGCATAGATGATTGAATCGACTGCTTTGTAGCTAACCGGTGAGTCAATGGCATCCTTTGAAGAACTAATGGTAGTATCACGTATTGACCGCAGGGTAAGAGTATCGGGACTGGTCTGCATACTGTCAGGCAATAAGGCAAGGGTATCCTGTTCAACCGGAACAGGATCGGATATTATTTCTGTTTCCTGTGCGTTAATTAAGCACCAGGTGAACAAAATTATACCTGTTAGTAAAAGCCTTGGCAGTAATTTTGTATGCAAATCAGATATAGTAATTTTGTACAGATCGCGACGAAAACCGATAAAACTAATAAAATTATAACTTATTAATTGCAAATAAAACTCACGGGTTTTCGATGATTAAACGTGTATTCATACTATTTCTTACTTTTCTGGTGGTCCTTTTTCCTGCCCTTCAGATAAATGGAGATGATGATCCGAAAAAGACGGTCCAGGTGGTAGTACTGGATGCAGGTCATGGTGGAAAGGATCCGGGTGCCCTCGGGAAAAAATCCCGGGAGAAGGATATTGTCTTGTCCATTACTTTAAAGGTGGGTAAATACATAGAGGAAAATTTTGAAGATGTGAAGGTAATTTATACACGGAAAAAGGATGAATTCATTGAGCTTCACAAAAGGGCGGATATTGCCAACAGCAATAAAGCCGATCTGTTTATATCCATTCATGCTAATGGTTCTTACCAGACCAGCGCATATGGTACAGAAACGTTTGTGCTTGGGACAGCAAATAACGAAAAAAACCTTGAAGTGGTTATGGCAGAGAATTCTGTAATTGAGCTTGAGGAAGATTATACCAGCAACTATGAGGGATTCGATCCCAATTCTATTGAATCATATATTGCATTTACCCTGATGCAATCGACCTACCTTCTGCAAAGCCTGCAATTTGCCTCATTTGTGCAGGATCAATTCCGTGACCGTGTTAAAAGGCACGACCGTGGCGTTAAGCAGCAAATCTTTGTTGTACTCTGGAAAACTACAATGCCCAGTGTGTTGATTGAAACAGGATTTATTACCAATACAACAGAAGAGAAATACCTGATGTCTGATGATGGTCAGACCTACCTCGCGTCTGCCATTTTCAGGGCGTTTAAAGAATATAAAGAGGAGATTGAGAGTAAAAGCGTGTTTACCGCAATTCCTCATGATGATCCGGATCCGGAACCTGAGTCACCGGAACAATCGGAAAACTTATTTCAGGAAGGAATATTCTTTACTGTCCAGATTGCTTCTTCCACCAGGGAGCTGAAAGAAAACCATGAGATCTTTACCACATTTGAAAAAGTATATACTTTCACTAAAGAAAGCACCTATAAATATACAGTCGGGCGATTCACCAGGTACGAAAATGCCCTTGAATACAGCCGGGAAGTAAGAACCCAGGTTAACGGGGCATTTGTCATCGCTATAAAAAACAACAAAATTATCCCGGTAAAGGAGGCGCTGGATGCGCTAAATTGATTACTTTTAGCCTACATTATTTATTACTTCCCGATTCCATGAAATTATCAAATGAAGTCAGATTAGGAATTATTATCACGATTGCAATTGCAATTGTCATTTGGGGCTTAAATTTCCTTAAGGGGAAAAATATTTTAAAAGCTACTAATGACTATTATGCAGTATATGATCAAATCGGAGGACTTGAAGTTAACTCAAAAGTTTTAATGAATGGTTACCGCATAGGACAAGTGGAGGATATTTATTTTAACGATGATGGCAGTGGTAACCTTACAATAGTTTTAGGTGTTCATAAGTCACACAAAATTCCTTTAGGCTCCGTATCTGAAATTTTCAGCGCCGATCTTCTGGGCACAAAAGCAGTTCAGATCCTTCTTGCAGATAATGATGAATTTTATTCTGATGGGGACACCCTGAAATCAGGATTTAAATTTGGACTCGACCAGCAGCTGGAGGAGCAGTTATTACCTGTCAAAGACAAGGCTGAAAAACTTATTGTTACCATCGATTCACTTTTGCATAATTTACAATACGTCTTTGATGAAGAAACTATGAACTCTTTGAAAGAGTCGATTAAAAATCTTGAGGAGAGCAGCGAGAATGTCAGCGATATGCTTGCTGCCAACAGTAAGCTTAGGGCCATGATTGGACATATTGAGTCAATCACAAGGAACCTCTCAGAAAACAACAAGGCAATCTCCGGGGCCATCCAAAATTTCGCAGCTATTTCTGATTCATTGGCCCAGGCAAACCTGAAAGCTACTGTTGAAAAAACCAACCTTACTCTTGAACAAACCCACATCCTCCTGAAGAAAATAAATGACGGTGAGGGTACCCTTGGTATGCTGGTCAATAATGACACATTGTACAGGCATATTCAAGATGTTTCGCGTGACCTCGACAAGTTACTCATTGATTTACAGGAGAATCCGAAAAAGTATATTAATGTTTCTGTTTTTGGTGGAAAATCAGACAAAAAGAAGAAGTAATAATCACTTTTATTTGTTATCTTTAATAGTTACGCCGAAATTGAGTTTTTAGGCTTTCTTTAATTTGACAAATCTCTATTTTTTTTTGACAAAATTTCACAGATCAACACGTCGAATAAACTAATTAGTTCAATTAATATTATTTAAATGATTAGTTAACAATTTATTAAGAAAGATTCTGCATAAATTGTTGATTATCAATCCAATAATTTTTTTTCATTTATTTTCAATTTTTAAAACACTGATAATAAAAACCATATAACTATTTCTACAAAATCAAGTGTTTTGTCACTTTTTTTTTCTCTTTTTTTTCACAATCTTAGCTTTACCTTAACCAAAAAATTAAGAAAGTTATTTACCCTTTAAATTGAATCGCCTGATGCACGAAGAGGTTTGGAAGAAATGTTTAACTGTCATCAAGGATAATGTACCTTCCATCAGTTTCAGGACGTGGTTTGAGCCAATTGTTCCTATTAAGCTTGAGAATAATATTTTAACCATTCAGGTACCCAGCCCGTTTTTTTATGAGTACCTGGAAGAGCAATATATTGATATACTCAGGAAAGTTATAAGGAAGGAACTTGGAATTGATGCGAAGCTTGAGTACAGTGTGGTGATGGAAAACAACGGATATTCCAATGCCAAACCTTACACCGTTAAGTTGCCCGCAAAGAATCAGAAGGATTTAAAAAACAGACCACTATCTGTCCCTATTGATACGGAAAGCACCTCCATTAAAAATCCTTTTATTATCCCGGGATTAAAGAAGTTGAACATTGATCCGCAATTAAATCCCGAATATTCTTTTACCAACTTTGTTGAAGGAGACTGTAACCGCCTGGCTCGTTCAGCTGGTTTTGCTGTGGCAAACAATCCGGGGGGCACTGCTTTTAACCCATTACTTATATATGGTGAATCGGGATTAGGTAAAACCCATCTGGCGCAGGCCATAGGCATTCAGGTTAAAGAGAAACTGGCAGACAAAATTGTCCTCTATGTTAATGCGAACAAATTTCAGACACAGTTTGTTGACTCGATAAGGAACAATAACAAAAACGATTTCCTTCACTTTTACCAGATGATCGATGTACTGATCATCGATGATGTTCATGAATTTGCCGGGAAGGAAAAAACGCAGGACACCTTTTTCCATATATTTAATCACCTTCACCAATCCGGAAAGCAGTTGATTCTCACCTCAGACAAACCACCTGTTGAATTACAAGGCCTTGAGCAAAGGCTGTTGTCAAGGTTTAAGTGGGGTTTATCAGCAGATCTTCAGACTCCGGATTATGAAACAAGGATTGCCATCTTAAAGCAGAAAATCTATAATGATGGCATCGAACTGCCTGAAGAAGTGATCGAATACATAGCCACCCATATCACAGATAATATCCGGGAACTGGAAGGAGCCCTTATTTCTTTGCTTGCACAATCGACATTGAATAGAAAAGAAATTACCCTGGATCTTGCAAAGGATATGATCGACAAACTGATCAAAAATACCAAGCGTGAGATCTCTATTGATTATATACAAAAGATCGTTTGTAATTTCTTTAATATCCCCTTAGACCATATCCAGTCCAAAACAAGGAAGAGAGAAATTGTACAGGCAAGACAGGTAGCCATGTTCTTTTCAAAAAGCATGACCAAGGCATCACTGGCTACCATTGGTTCTCAGATCGGGGGTAAGGACCATGCCACCGTATTGCATGCTTGCAAAACGGTTAATAACCTGATTGAAACTGACAAACGGTTCAGGTTGCAGATAGATGAAATCGAAAAGAAACTAAAACTATAATAATAAAAAAAACAGGTTCTCATCCGAGCCTGTTTTTTTTTGAATTAATTTCTGATCCGTTAATGTATTTTCTTGCGCTAAGCATTGTTTCCTCCACAATAATCCTCATCATCTTCAGGATGGCTGAAAGGTTCCGGATCAGTGCTCTTCCAATTATCGTTATTAATTACATTACGGCAGCTCTGCTGGGTTTCTTCCTGAGCGGGATCTTGTCGGATTCAACATTTAATCCTCCCCTGTTTTTCTATGTAATGGCCCTCCTCATTGGAAGCCTGTTTCTGATTTTTTTCCTTGTCACGGCTGCATCTTCGCAACAGGTAGGCATTGCCATAACCAGCGTGGCAGCTAAAATGTCTGTCGTTTTTCCCATCTGTTTTTCACTAATTATCGATCCCGCCGATAAGATCACCCCGTTAAAACTTGCCGGTATTATCCTTGCCCTGATAGGAGTTTTCTTTACCATATTTAAAAAAGGCAAACTGAATCTTCAAGCCCGGTTAATCTACCTCCCATTTATTTTATTTCTCGGGATGGGATTGATCGATTCATTGATGAAACTGGCACAGCACCGGTATGTTAATGAATCAAACCTGGCATTTTTCTCTACAATACTTTTTGGTATGGCCGCAGTGCTGAGCATCCCGACCTCTTTTGCAAAAAGAATACCACTGAAAACTTATTTAAAGAAGAAGACACTGCTGACAGGAATATTCCTGGGAATGGTAAACCTTGGAACCGTATATTTTCTTATCAGCGCTTTATCATTTAAACTGTCGAGTGGGAATCCTATCGACAGCTCAGTTGTATTCGGACTGAATAACGTGGGGGTAGTGTTTCTTTCTGTAATGGCAGGTTTGCTGATCTTCAGCGAAAAGCTTACACGCCTGAATATTCTTGGTATTTTATTATCTGTTGTTGCTATTATAATACTGGCCTATTCAGGAGTATGACAGAAAAAGATACATATCAGACAATCCGTGAGTCATCCGAAGGATTATACAAGGAAAAGGGATCCAGGTTTATTTCATTTGCCTTTCCTGTTGAAAATAAAGAGCATGCAGAGAAGCTGATCTCGGATCTCAGAAAAAAGTATCACGACGCCCGGCATCATTGCTTTGCTTATATCCTTAATCCAGATCAATCGGAATACCGTATCAATGATGATGGCGAACCTTCTAATTCAGCAGGACAACCCATACTGGGTCAGATTAAAGCCCATCACCTCACAAACATTCTTGTTATTGTTGTGCGGTATTTCGGCGGAACCCTGCTTGGGGTAGGTGGATTGATCAGGGCCTACAAAACGGCAGCTGCAGATGCTATTGATAATGCCAGTATTGTTACCGGAACAATCCGGGAAATTTACCAGCTTCGTTATTCATATGATCTGACAAATGCAGTGATGAAGGCTGTTGAAGCCCACGGAATAAAGATCCTTGATCAACAATTCAATGACCAGGTAAAGTTGGAGATCGGAATCAGAAAATCTTTTGCTGAACGTGTGATTCAAAAGCTCCATCTTCTCCGGGGATTGGAAATTAAATATATTGGTACCGGCTAAGTTTTCATTTGTTTTCAACACAGGGGATCAGTGATGTAACTTGTTGACTATTTTTATTCCGAAAAAAATAATAATTAAACGACAATAAATATGAAGGGTAAAAGCTTAGTTTCAATCAACGATTATTCAAAAGAGGAATATCTTCAGATACTGGAGCTGGCCGCAAAATTTGAAGAAAATCCCAGGCAATCTTTGCTGGAGGGTTATGTAATTGCCACACTGTTTTTTGAACCGTCCACACGGACACGCCTGAGTTTTGAAAGTGCAGTAAACAGGTTGGGTGGAAGGATTATTGGATTTGCAGATATTGGCATTACCAGTGCATCAAAGGGAGAGACACTTAAGGATACTATCAAAATTGTCAGCAATTACTGTGACCTGATCGTGATGCGACACCCCCTGGAAGGCAGTGCAATGTTCGCCAGTGAAGTGGCCGGAGTACCTGTTGTCAATGCCGGCGATGGTGCTAACCAGCATCCTACACAAACGCTGCTTGACCTATACTCAATCCGAAAAACCCAAAACAGACTGGATAACCTGAACATTTTCATTGTTGGAGATTTAAAATATGGTCGTACCGTGCATTCACTTTTAATGGCTATGTCGAAGTTTAATACCACCTTTAACTTTATATCACCTGACGAACTCAAAATACCGGATGAATATAAGATCTATCTCGACAACCTTGGGTTAAAGTATTACGAGCATAAGGATTTCACTGATATCATTTCAGATGCAGATATTATCTACATGACCCGGGTACAAAAGGAAAGGTTTTCAGATCCGATCGAATATGAAAAAGTTAAAAATGCATATGTGCTGAAAAACTATATGCTGGAAGGTACCAAAGAAACGGTAAAAGTGCTTCATCCGCTACCCAGGGTCAATGAGATCAGTGAAGATGTTGACGATAACCTGAAAGCCTATTACTTCACACAGGCACTGAATGGGGTATATACCCGAATGGCAATTATTACATCTATACTAGGAACTAAATAAAACAAAAAATATGGCTGAGAAAAAACAACTCGTTGTTAGTGCGATTAAAAACGGAACGGTGATCGACCATATCCCCGCCCGGTTGCTGTTCAATGTAATCGATATCCTTGGACTGAGCCACCTGGAAAACCAGATTACCTTCGGCACAAACCTGGAAAGTGAAAAGTTAGGAAAAAAGGCAATTATTAAATTGAGTGAAGTTTTTTTCAGGAAAGATGACCTGGACAGGATTGCCCTGGTAGCACCACAGGCGAAAATCAATATCATCCGGGACTATGAAGTAGTTGAGAAAAAGGTTGTAGAGGTGCCTGATATAATTGAAGACATAGTTAAATGCGTCAATCCGCAATGTATTACAAATAACCAGGTTGTTATGACAAAATTTGTCGTGATTAATAAGCAACCTGTCACATTAAAATGCCACTATTGTGAAAAGATAACCAATCACAATAACCTGTCGATTAAAAATATGTAGGATATTTGATTGTTAGCGGATCTTATCGACCGAACGTACCAGTGCTTCGTCTTTTACGATCCCCCTGATCGCGAGCCAGGTAAGTACAATACTGATCAAAGGAAACAGAACGGCGATTTGAAATGAATACTCCACGCCAGCCATCTTCTTATACATTTGTAAAATATAGTAGGTCATCAATCCCAATGACCCAATAAGTAAAAGAATATTTAGCCGGCAAATTCTAGCTTGAAGATTTCTGTTCCTGAAAAGAAAGATTGCTGCGACGTAGAGAAGCATAACAACACTAATCAATATAAAAAATGGCACGGAAGGCAGCAGCCCCTCGGCCATGCTTTCAGCAAAGAATCCATGTGATCTGAACACTACAATGGCATTGGATACTGTAAGGATTTTTACAATAGGGAAAAAATGCATCAGGGAGATCAAAACGGTTGCAAACAAGAGGTATATTGTCTGGATTCGTTGGATCATGGATCAAGTGAAGGTTAATTGCACAAATAAGTGTTGCAAGTTACAGGTTACAAGTTGCAGGTTTTCCTGTAACTAGCAACCTGTAACCTGTAACTTCTTAGTTAGTTTCCTCCGAGTATTAGCGGCAATCCATTCTCCCCACTGCCAACCACCACAATTTTTGAATTTGCAGATTCAGCCAGTTTTGATGTAGCTTCAATTCCTCTTAAAGTAAGGATGCGATCAGTTAAGCTGGCACTAATAGTTCTGTTATAGTTGGCGATACCTTCGGCCTCAATGAGCTTCCTGTCTGCTTCCTGTCTTTCTTTTTCAAGTACGAAGATCATTGCCAGGGATTCCTGCTCACGGGTTAATTTAGTCTCGATGGCACCCTTAATTTCAGCTGGCAGGTTAATTGACCTGATCAGCAAGGCACGCATATCAATGTTATTGGTATCAAGAATTTTCCCGGTCTCAGTGATAATGGCCATTTCAACCTCATTCCTTTTGGTTGAATAGATCTCCTCTGCAGTATACCTTCCCATCACCTTCCTGACCGATGAACGGACTTCAGGTATTATCAGGGTATTTGCAAAATCTCTGCCGAAAACCTCATGCAGGTAACCGATCCGGTCATATAACGGATTAAAACGGACTGTAATATCCACACTAATAGATAATCCGCTCTTATCGAGCACGTCCATGATTTCATCCCGTTGCTGCTCCCGTACATTATATTTATACATATTATTCCAGGGTGCAATTACATTCAGACCGGTTTGCCTGATTTTGTCCTTATCCAGGACACCGGAAATATTCCTGAACACCAAACCCCTCTCCCCCGGCTTTATGACATGGAACATCCTGCCTCCGAAAATTATAAGTAATAGTACTAGAACGATAGCTGCAATAATGGCTGTTTGTTTTTTTTTCATAATGAACTTTTTAATAAGATAATTTTGAATCCTGCTAGCGCATTCCCCCCGAGTACTCGGGGCGAGGAACTACAATGTGTAAAAGTACATCATTTTTATCAAACTCTGTATTAAGAATTTAATTAGTTTTACTCCATGTCAGACCGGTAAAACTCCACCTGCATGGTAAAGAGTGAAAAAGAAATAATGGCCCTTATAAACCTGTTGGATGATCCAAACGAGCATGTATTCAGGATGGTAGAGGAGAACCTGCTGCAACAGGGAACCGATATCATCCCGGCATTGGAAGAGGCCTGGGAAAGCAGTCCGGACAAGTTTCACCAGGAACGGTTGGAAGATATGATACATCAACTTCAGTTCAACAGCACAGAAGTTAAATTTTCCAGGTGGATCAGTGAAGGTTCCGATGACCTTCTTGAAGGAATTTATCTGGTCGCCAGGTTTCAATTTCCCGAGTTATCTTACGCTGAGGTGAACGATCCGGTTGAGCAAATTAAGAAGGATGTCTGGATTGAGCTGAACGACAACCTCACTGCGCTTGAAAAGGTTAAAATTCTGAATCACATTATTTTTAAAATCCACAAATTCTCCGATAACGCATCAAATTTTTACGACCCGAATAATTCATACATCAATAAGGTTCTGGAATCAAAAAGGGGAAACCCGATTTCATTAGGAATACTGTATTCTTCTATAGGTCAGAGACTTGGACTACCGATATATGGTGTGAACCTACCTAAAAACTTTATCCTCGCATATAAAGATTCCGCGGATCTGTACGAGACCGATGACGAGGACGTCCTGTTCTACATCAATCCATTTAAAAATGGTGCAGTACTGGGAAGGCGTGAAATTGATTATTTCCTTAAGCAGCATAAGATTATGCCCCAGAAAAAATTCTACATTCCCTGCAGTAATATTGATATAGTTGCAAGGGTCTTAAATAACCTTGTAAATGCCTACGAAAAGGAGAAGAATCAAAATAAAATAGATCAGATCGAAAAGATAATCAGCATGTTGCCTGCCTGAATAACTGAGATCAGATCTTGTAAAACTCCCTGTACCAATCTACAAATTTTCGTACACCATCTTTTATTGGTGTATCCGGTTGGTAATCGAAATCTTTCATGAGGTCATTGGTATCGGCCCATGTTTTCTCAACATCCCCAGGCTGAATAGGCATAAAATTAATGTTGGCATTTTTACCTGTGGCCGACTCGATGGCGTGAATAAAATCCATAAGCTTCACCGGATTATTGTTTCCAATATTGTATAATCGGTAAGGTGCAACCGACCTTGACGGATCGGGGGAAAACCCGTTCCATTCCGCAGCAGGCTCAGGAGGTCGTTTTAAAATCCGGTCAATACCACCAATGATATCATCAACGTAAGTAAAATCTCTTTCCATATGGCCATGATTATAGACATCGATGGGCTTTCCTTCAAGAATAGAACCGGTAAAGATAAACAGGGCCATATCAGGTCTCCCCCATGGACCATAAACTGTGAAAAACCGGAGCCCCGTGGTTGGTATCTTGTAAAGATGGCTATAGGCATGTGCCATCAGCTCGTTGGATTTTTTACTCGCAGCATACAGGCTTATCGGATGATCCACATTATCATGAACGGAAAAGGGCATCTTCTCATTCAATCCGTATACACTTGAACTGCTTGCGTAAACCAAATGCTGAATGGAATGATGCCGGCAGGCTTCCAGGATATTCAAGGTACCCACAATATTACTCTGAATATAGGCGTGAGGATTGGTAAGGCTGTACCTTACTCCGGCCTGGGCTGCCAGGTGAACCACCGCATCCGGGTTATAGCTTTGAAATAACCCGGCAAGGTTTTCCTGATCTTCAAGATGGATTTTTACAAAATGATAATCCGGATAGATGGTGCTTGTTACAGGCACACCATATTGAATAGCTTCTTCCTTTATTCCTGTAAATTCAAGCCTGGCATATTTTAAACTGACATCATAATAATCGTTAATACTGTCAATCCCGATCACTTCATGCCCATCTTCAAGCAAATGTCTGGCCAGGAAAAAACCAATAAAGCCTGCTGTTCCTGTAATGAGTACCTTCATTTAGGGGATTTGCTATTTGGCAAAGCTAATGGCCCGGGTTTCTCGTATAACGGTAATTTTAACCTGGCCCGGGTAAGTCATTTCATCCTGTATTTTCTTAGCAATATCTAAGGAAAGGCTCTCCGCATCCTTATCGGAGACTTTTTCACTCCCGACAATCACACGTAATTCACGTCCTGCCTGGATAGCATATGTCTTAGTTACACCCGGATAGGATAAGGCAAGTGACTCGAGTTCCTTAAGACGTTTGATATAGGCTTCCACAACCTCTCTCCTGGCCCCTGGTCTGGCTCCTGAAATGGCATCACAAACCTGTACTATCGGAGCAATCAGGGTATTCATCTCAACTTCATCATGGTGCGATCCAATGGCATTGCATATTTCCGAATTCTCCTTGAACTTTTCAGCCAGCTTCATGCCGAGAACAGCATGTGGAAGCTCCGGTTCATCGTCAGGTACCTTCCCGATATCATGAAGCAACCCGGCCCTCTTTGCAAGCTTGGCATTAAGCCCTAATTCGGAAGCCATAATGGCACATAAATTGGCAACTTCACGAGAGTGCTGCAGCAGGTTCTGTCCGTAAGATGAACGGTATTTCATTTTCCCGATTAACCTTATCAGTTCCGGGTGCAAACCATGAATGCCAAGGTCGATTGTAGTCCGTTTCCCGGCTTCAATCACCTCTTCTTCTATTTGTTGTTTGGTTTTCTGGACCACCTCTTCGATCCTGGCCGGGTGAATCCGTCCGTCGGTTACCAATTGATGCAGCGAGAGACGTGCAATTTCCCTTCTGACAGGATCAAAGCCCGACAGAATAATCGCCTCAGGTGTGTCATCGACAATGATTTCCACACCGGTAGCGGCTTCGAGAGCCCTGATATTTCTTCCCTCACGTCCAATGATCCGTCCTTTTATTTCGTCACTGTCGATATTGAAAACTGTCACCGAATTTTCAATGGCTGTTTCTGCTGCAACACGCTGGATGGTTTCAATGATAATTTTCTTACTCTCCCGGTTGGCCGTCATCTTGGCCTCATCCATGATCTCATTAATGGCAGACATAGCTTCGGTCTTTGCCTCTTCCTTAAGTGATTCAATAAGCTGATCTTTGGCTTCCTGGGCAGACAATCCGGAAATGGCTTCCAACTGTTCGACCTGTTGTTTATGAGCTCTATCCAGTTCCTCGGTCCGTCTATCGATCAAATCCATTTGATTTCCAAGGTTCTCCCGGATGGCATCCAATTCCTTATTTTTCCTGTTCAGGTCTTCAATTTTGCCTGAGAGCTCATTTTCCCTCTGTCTGATCTTATTCTCTGAAGACAGGATTATCTGGTTCCTCTCGTTAATAGCCCTTTCATGATCTGACTTGAGCTGCAGAAATTTCTCTTTTGCCTGTAATATCTTATCTTTTTTAATTACTTCAGCTTCCGTTTCTGCCTCCTTAATTATATTGTTACTTTTTCTTCGCAGGTATACCTGAAATAAAATAATCGTAACAATGACACCAACGGCAAGTGCGATAGCTCCTATAAGTATATCTGGTATCATAGTATTGTAGTTTTAATATAATTTTATCAATTCTGCTTTGTAATAAGTCTGCAAGTCTTCGAGTCTGCAAGTCTACATGTAATAGTCTTCGAGTCCTCGAATCTCACACTCACACAGACTTGCAGACTAGCGACTTGTAGACTTGATGACTATAAAAAAAGCCCGCATGCTTCCTCAAGATTTTAAAAAACCCCTGTATTACATGGGTGGAGCAGCCAGTCAAATTTCGAACGTCCACTGTCCGGATGCGGACTCCGGATACTAGATCCGGAGTGAGGCCTGTTCTATTTAAGATGAGCCAATCTCCAATTTTTTAAATGTTGAGCTTCAAAAATGATCGAAGAAACAATGCGGGCTAAATCGTAATATTATGTTAAAGAACGCTGATTACTCTTCCTTTAAAATCTGATCCAATTCTTTATTCAAATCATTCAGATCTTCCTTCAGATTATCTGTTTCAATTTGCTGTTCGGTTTCCAAGGCCTTTATTACATATTGCAGGGCAGCCATCGCCAGAAAGTCCTGAATGTCTTTATCTATGTATTTCTGCTTGTATTGTAAAACCTTTTCGTTTATTAATTTGGCTGCCTTCCTTATCTTTTCCTCATCCCCTCTCTCAATCTTTAACGGATAATACCGATCAGCAATGTTTATTCTAATTGACAGTTTATCATCCATCTGGAAACAGTAATGTCATCTATTTAAAAGAGCAATACATTTATCGATCTCCCGCACCATCCTGTTTACCTTCAATTTAGCATCACGTGCATCTTGACTTGATGCTACCATAGTTTTTGCTAATTTAAGCTTTTTATATTGATTTTCCAGTTCATTTAACTTTTGTTCTGCACTTTTCAGCTTATTTATCAACTCCTGATTCTCTTTATTCAACTTCTCATTCTTTTCTTTCTGCTGCTGGTACATCGATACCACTTTTCTGACTTTATCTTTTAATGTATCGACACTATCAATCTGAGAATCATTCATATTTAAATATTATATATACAAATATAAGATTGTTGATGAAAATTCAAAAAAAATGTTTTATGCTTTCCAGTCGGTAGAAATTTAATATTAGATTTGTTCGATCATGATTTTTATGCCGTAATAATTCTATAATTATTTGAAAATAAATTGATTAAAAATTTGAGGACGCAAATAACTGTTCGTTGTACCCGTTCTCATATGAAAAATCATATTCGTTTCAGTGAATATAACGATTTTATCAGGATGAGATTATCAGGAATACTATGTTATATAATTCTTTTCACAGGATCAGTTTCAGTATTATACGCACAACAAGCCTATCCGGAAAACTATTTCCGTGCACCGCTCGACATACCCATGCACCTTTCAGGTAACTTCGCCGAACTCCGGGCAGATCACTTTCATTCCGGAATAGATATCAAGACTCAGGGAGTAACTGGCAAAAGAGTTTATGCTGTTGCCGATGGCTATATATCCAGGATCAAAATAGAGTCGGGAGGATATGGAAGAACCCTCTATATAAATCACCCTGAAGGATACACCACCGTGTATGCACACCTTAATAATTTTACACCGGATATCAGCCAGGTTGTTAAGATGAAGCAATATGAAACACAGAAACATGCCGTGGACATATATCCCGGGAAAAATCAATTCCCGGTAAAAAAAGGTGATGTGGTTGCGGCTTCCGGAAATTCGGGCTACTCGTTCGGTCCACACCTGCATTTCGAAATCAGGAATGCCGCCAATCAGCATCCTTTGAATGTTTTATCATTTGGCTTTGATATAAATGATGATGTAAAACCTGTTATCTATTCATTGTTTCTTTATCCAGTTGGTAACGAAAGTGTTATAAATGATTTACCGGAAAAAATAAGTTTACCGGTAAGCGGCACAAATGGGAATTATACACTTCCTCAGGAAGGGGCAATTACAGCATTTGGAAAGGTGGGAATTGGACTTGAGGCCTATGATTATCTGAATGGCTCGAGTAACAGGTGCGGGATCTTTTCTGTCGACCTTTTGGTAAATAACAGGCTGATCAACCGGATGAAAATGGATGAATTTTCATTTAATGAGTCACGATATATCAATAGCCTCATGGATTATGAGGAAAAACAGAAAAACAAAAGGAATGTCTTTAAAACTTATATAGAACCGAATAATGGCCTGAGCATTTACGAATCCCAGATCAATTCGGGGATCATTGATATCGAGCCTGATACGGTTTATAATATTCAGATGGTGCTTAAGGACGTGTATGGCAATGATACCGAGCTTACCTTTAGTATCACAGGGGGACAGCCTCCTTCACAGGCTTTTTCTGATGACGCTGGCAGTAATGCCATCGATTTGTCATGGCAAGAGCTAACCAACTTTGAACGAGATGGTATTCAACTTACCATCCCTCCGAATTCGTTTTATACCGATATTGCTTTTACCTATTCAACATCTGAACCGGTTGAATCAACATTTTCTAAAGTTCATCATGTGCATAACCAATATACTCCGGTTCATTTACCATTTGAATTAAAGATTAAGCCCGATAACCTGCCCGGTTCATTGACTGATAAGGCTATCCTGGTTACTCTGGATGATGAAGGTGACATAAGCTATGCGGGCGGCGAATGGAAGGATGGCTTGGTCATTGCCCAGACCAGGTCATTTGGCCTGTATGCCGTGGCCATTGATACCACTGAGCCGGATATCAAACCCCTGAACATACCGCAATCGCTGGATATGTCTGATAAGGAGTCGGTCCGTTTCAAAGTAACCGACGATTTATCCGGTATCCAGTCATATGAGGGATATATTAATAATGAATGGGCCCTGTTTGAATACGATGCAAAAAACGACCTGGTCTATTATATCTTTGATCCGGAAAGAATAGCCAAAGGAACCTCACATGAACTGGAGCTATATATTATTGATAACAAAAACAATATTTCGTTTTATTACACGGAATTTTATTGGTAAAAATCTTTACCGTGAACAGTGATCTGTGATCGGTGAACCGAGGGTGTGAGAAATTTGTTATTATTTTTTTTAACCTGCGACTTGTAACCTGTAACTTGCGACTTGTAACCTGTAACTTGCAACTTGTAACCTGTAACTTGCAACCTGTAACCTGAAACCTGTAACATTTAATCCGGCCACCTGGACTCAGATAGTTCCATAAACATTCTCGGCATCATGTCCGGCACTTCACTCGACGGACTTGATCTGGCACTTTGCCGTTTTCTTTTTGTTAACGGGAAATGGGAATATGATATTTTGAAATGTACCACCCTACCCTATGATCAAACATGGAAAGGCAAACTTAAAAATGCTATTTCGCTCAATGGCCTGCAGCTGGCTCAGTTAGACATTGAATTTGGAGGATTTATCGGGAGACAGGCCCAGCACTTCATCAGAGAAAGCGGTTTAATGGTGAAGCTGATTTCATCACACGGCCATACTATTTTCCATCAACCTGACAATAGATTAACCGTTCAGATAGGTAATGGTGCTGAAATTGCAGCCCGGGCAAACGTCCCGACAGTTTGTGATTTCAGGAAAAAGGATGTGGCACTCGGAGGACAAGGTGCACCACTTGTCCCTGTCGGAGATGAACTTTTATTCAGTCAATATAACTATTGTCTGAACCTGGGTGGATTTGCCAATGTATCATTCAGCCATGAGGGGAAAAGAAGGGCCTTTGATATCTGCCCGGTGAATATTGTATTAAATGAACTGGCAGAACTGGATGGGCTGGAATATGATCAGGATGGAAAACTTGGAAGACAAGGCTCAATAAATAATGATCTGCTTGAAAAACTGAATAATTTAGAATATTATACAAAGAGCTCCCCAAAATCTCTTGGCAAAGAGTGGCTCGATACATCCTTCCTGCCTTTACTGGCTGATTCAAAAATTAATCAGAATAACGTATTAAGGACCATATACGAGCATTTTGCTCAACAGATCGGTCATGTACTCAGTCCTCATAGAAATGTCCTTGTGACGGGTGGTGGCGTATATAACAAGTTTCTCATGGAGCGGATACGTCACTGCACAACTGCAAAGCTGATCGCCCCGGATGACAATCTGATTCAATACAAGGAAGCGTTAATCTTTGCTCTGCTTGGACTTTTGAGATGGCGGGGTGAAATCAATTGTTATGGATCGGTTACCGGAGCGACTGTTGATAGTTGCACCGGATCGGTTTATCTTTAGCGATTATTCAATAATCTAAATATTTATCATGGAAAATTTCATTGCCTATAATCCCACCAGGGTTCATTTCGGAAAAAATGTGACCGATGGGTTAGGAGAAGCGGCAGCGGCGCTGGGGAAAAAAGTATTGCTGGTTTACGGTAAGGGATCTGTATTAAGGAATGGTAGTTACGACCAGACAAAAGCTCAGTTGAATGCAATCGGTGCTGGGATTTTTGAGTACAGCGGCATCAAGCCTAATCCCCTTGTGGGTGATGTGGATGAAGCCGCCAGGTTTGGTTTGGAAAAGGATGTTGATATAATCGTGGCTGTTGGCGGGGGAAGTGTCATTGATTCGGCCAAAATCATTGGTGTTTGCATTGCCAAAAAATGCAAGGGATGGGATGTCATGAAAAATAAAGTGGATATCACCCGGTCGGTTCCGCTGATTGCAGTACTGACCCTTGCAGCCACCGGAACCGAGATGAATGCGGTTTCTGTTCTGCAGAATTCTGAAACACATGAGAAAATAGGCTTCAGGCATGAAGTGATGTTCCCGGTCCATTCATTTCTGGATCCGGCTTTCACCCAATCTGTTCCGGCTGATTATACCGCTTATGGAATTGTCGATCTTATTGCCCATGCCATGGAGAATTTTTTTGGGGAAGGCGAGGCGCCCTTGTCTGACATGTTTGTTGAAGGAATAATCAGGGAAGCGTTTGTTTTTGGGCCTGAGCTAATGAATTCACTCGATAATTATGACTTCAGAGCCAGGATGATGTGGGCTGCTACCAACGCGCTGAACGGGCTAACCATGTACGGACGGACATCGGGTGACTGGGGAGTTCATGCATTAGGACATGTGATATCGTACTTGTATGACACTGCCCATGGTGCCACTCTATCCATAGCTTATCCGGCATGGCTGAAGGTATTAAAGCCAAAACTTCACGACAGAATATCTGTTTTAGGTAATCACCTTTTCAATGACACGAATGCAGATCAGACCATCGACAGGCTGGAATCATTTTTCAAATCAATCGGCAGCCCGGTAAGGTTAAGTGATATTGGTCTTGGAATGAAGGATGCCGATGCAATCCTTCAATTATTGAATAAGCAACGTGCTTCAGGATTGCATTATAAACTCGACGACAAACTAAGGGAAGAAATGGTAAACCTCATGGTTTAAAAAAAATAATAATAAAGGCTCGAAGATTGGCTTCGCCGAAACTCACAGGTTCGTTTGGCTTCGCCGAAACTCACAGGTTCGTTTGGCTTCGCCGAACTCAGGAACACGTTTCCCCGCCGCTTGCGGGGGGGAGCTTCAATATGTTCTTAAATATATAGTCTGAGCGTTGTTTACATTGCTCTTTAGGGAAAACAATATATATTTGACAGACAGAAAAATACCATAATTATGAATAAAAATTTTATTACCGCCGGGGCACTGTTTATATTGCTTTTATTAACCGGAACCGATCAATATGCCTGTACCAATTTCTTAATTACCCGTGGGGCATCTGTAAATGGGGCAACAATGATAACTTATGCCGCTGATGCCCATATTTTGTATGGGGAACTTTATCACTGGCCGGCCATGGATTACCCTGATGGTGCAATGCTCGATATTTATGAATGGGATACCGGTAAATTTCTTGGTAGAATAAGGCAGGTCAGGCACACCTATTCGGTGGTTGGCAACATGAATGAAAACCAGGTAGCTATTGGAGAGACAACCTATGGCGGCCGGTCAGGACTTACAGATACCTTAGGTATCATGGATTATGGCAGCCTGATCTATATTGCGCTGCAACGGGCCAGATCAGCGAGGGAAGCCATACAGATAATGGGAGAATTGGTAGCCGAGTATGGTTATTGCAGCAGTGGCGAATCATTTTCTATCTCCGACAAGGATGAGGTCTGGATAATGGAACTCATTGGGAAGGGACCAGAAAACAAGGGTGCCGTATGGGTAGCTCAGAGGATACCCGATGGTTATGTATCCGCTCATGCGAACCAGGCAAGGATTACAACTTTCCCATTGAAAGATCCTGAAAATTGCCTTTATGCCGAAGATGTGATAGATTTTGCCCGGGAAAAAGGTTGGTTTGATGGGAAAAACAAGGAATTCAGCTTTTCCGACACTTATGCTCCTATTGACTTTAGCGCAGCCAGGTTCTGTGAGGCCAGGGTATGGTCATTCTTCAACAGGATTACCTCAGGCATGGACCAATATCTGGATTATGCAATGGGTGAAAACCTGACTAACAGGATTCCACTCTGGGTAAAGCCCGAACAGAAAATCCCGGTTCATGATGTAATGAATTTCATGCGCGATCATTATGAAGATACACCGCTGGATATGACCAAAGATTATGGTGCAGGGCCATTTGGACTACCCTATCGCTGGAGACCGTTAACATGGGAAGCATATGGCGAAGTGTATTTTAATGAAAGGGCAACAGCCACCCAGCAGACCGGTTTCAGTTTCGTTACTGAATCAAGGAACTGGCTGCCCGACTGGATCGGAGGCATCCTGTGGTTTGGTGTTGATGATGCGGCAACCTCAGTGTACGTACCGATGTATTGTGGCATAAATGAGATACCTGAAAATTATGCTGTAGGTAATGGCGATATGTTAGCCTACTCTCCGACCTCGGCTTTCTGGTTGTTTAATACGGTTACCAATTTCTGTTACCTGAGATACAATGACATGTCGGCAGATGTAAAGAAATTACAGATCAAACTTGAGGAGAAGTTCATCAAAAGTAAATCTGAGGTTGATGAAAAGGCTGCCAGTGTGTACGATGAAAATCCTGACAAGGCCAGGAAAATCATAACAGAATACTCATTAATGATGGCCTCAGCAACATTCCAGGAATGGAAAAAGCTTAGTGAGTTCCTGATTGTTAAATACATTGATGGCAATATTAAAAAGGAAGAGAACGGTAAATTCATCAGGGATCAGTATGGCAAAACCCCACATCCTGATCAGCCTGGCTATCCTGAATGGTGGTATGAGAAGGTAGCTGGAGATACCGGTGAACATTTGAAAGTGAAGAGTGACGAGTGACGAGTAGAGTGTGTGTGGGAGTTGGGATTTAGTAAATGGTCAGGTATATATGTTGGAAAAATGTGAATATCATTCCTTTAATTAATTTATAATTTATTATCTTCGCGGTCTGTAAAATTTGGGATAATTATAAATCAGATTACGATGGAAGCAATGAAAATTGTCGAGAAGGAATTTGGTACTGAAAAAAACTTTCCGGCATTTGGAAGTGGAGATACAGTTACCGTTCATTATAAGATCAGTGAAGGTAATAAAGAAAGGATCCAGCAGTATCGTGGAGTTGTACTACAACGAAGAGGTTCTGGCATAACAGAAACTTTTACAGTTCGCAAAATGTCAGGGAACATTGGAGTTGAAAGGATTTTCCCTGTTGCTTCACCTTTTATCGAAAAAATCGAAATCAATAAAAAAGGGCATGTAAGAAGGGCACGGATCTTTTACCTTAGAAAACTCACCGGGAAAAAAGCCCGGATCCAGGAAAAAAGATTTTAAAAAAAAGAGCCGCAATCATCCGATTGCGGCTCTTTTTTTTATTTCAGTTTATCAGCTTTTTCCTGGGCTGCACTCATTATATCATCTGCCTTTTTATCGGCTTCATCCTCCAGGCCTTTAGCTTTCTTTTCGGCTTCTGAATTTAGTTTCTTTGCAGATTCCTCGGCAAGCCGTTTCTTAATCGGATTACTACCTGCTTCACTGATCAGTTTATCCCCCTGCTCTTTGGCTTCTTTAACTAACTTCTCCCCTGCGATCCTGGCTTCTTCCTTAACCTTGTCAGCTTGCACCTGTGCATCGGCCAATATTTTTTCAGCCTGTTTATTCACTTCTTCCTTAACATCTTCCTTCACCTGTTCCACTTCCTGCTCCACCCTTTCTTTTGCCTGTTTAACAACCTGGTCCTTCATTGCTCCTGCCCCCTGTTCAAACTGAGGTCTGACCTTTGGGTCATCAAAGGTTCCAGTCACATTGAATGCGACATCCAACTCATTCCCGAAGTCGAGCTCCACTCCCTGGTTTCCGGCCAATCCTGTTAAGCCATCAAGGGCTGAACCGGCGCCAGAACCAAGTTGCGATCTTGGCACTGCCATTTTCATCTGGTAATTCATGGTTTGATCCAATCCCTGGTCTCCCTGGATAGTCACTTTATTTCCGGCAATTTTCGTATCAAATGGTTCGACCCAGATCCTTCCTTCCCTGATCTCAAAATCCAGATCTACATCCTGCACCGCAATAACTTTGAATTTATCAGATTTCAGAATTTCTCCGACTTTTTCAAATGTCTTTGAGTTATTGATCTCAATGCTGTTAGACATCAGCCGGCCACCACCTACAATGGAATTCATTACCGGGTTCATTTGCTCATCCAGGAAGCTGGTGAAAGTAAACTTTGTCGACACATTCCCGGTGGCTCTTTCAGCCACCGGCACCAGCTGCTTGACCGTATTAAAGGCATTGAAGGCAGATGGGATATCTATTTTACTTACATCAAGGTTAAAATCAACCATGGGTGTGGTCATGTCCTGTGTGTTATATTCACCGGACATCTTCATACTCCCCTGCAACAGGTTCATGCTGAGGTTTGATATTATGACTTTCTGATCCCTGATAATAATTAATCCGTCAATATGATCAATTTCCATCTGATCATATTTCACTTTATTCAATTTTGAAACCATGGTAAAATCAATATTGCCCGGAACTTCAACAACACTCATCGCGGTTGTATCCTCAATTACTTCTGTTTCCTCTGTCGGTTCTCCGGTCATAAACTCATTTACATCAATCAGGTTCGAAGTGAGGTTAAGCGAACCAATAACCGTTCCATCTTCAAACACGTAAGGAATAAAATTTTCCAGTTTCCCGTCCAGGTGCAGGTCACTCGATCCTATCGTCGCGTCGAAAGTGACAAGATCAACAAATTGAGGTGAAAAATTCAATATGGTTTGCCTGATATTGACCGGTTGTGGTATGTCGGGAGAATTTAGCTCAAACTGTTGCAAATTGATAGTACCTTCGGCCTGGAATGCCTCAAACTGTTCATTCTCAATCATCGACATACTTCCCATTAATTCCACATTGGCGACCAGGATTCCCTTCAGGTTCACTCCTTCCATTGGAACAACATCAGCCAGCGTAGAGAAATCAAGGTTTGCCATCAATTTTGCATTCACCTGCGGATCGCTCATAGGTGTGATCAGGTGCATATTAAAATCGACCGGGTTTCCTCCCAGCTCAACATGAAACCGATTAACATCCAGTACAGTATTATCATTCTGGACACCATCATAAGCCACTTTTACATCAATGTTTATATTTTCAGCTGATTTTGGCAGGTCGGGATATGCAAAACGGGCATTTTCAACCAGCAAATGAATATTGGCCGAAGGAGTTTGTTCTCCCTTCAGGGTACCCTTAATATCCCCTGAGAAGGATAATGCGCCATCGGTTTCAACCTGCTCAAAATCCTGCATATAAACTGCCGGGACCATGGAAAGAAGACTTTTAAATCCGGTTGCTGGAGAATTAAATGTCATATCCACATCGATTGTTTCTTCATCCGGCATGGCCACCTTGCCATCAAATTGTAATTCAAAGGCATTCAATGCCACGCTGTTTTTCTTCAGGGTAAAAACAGAATTGGCCAGGTCGGCATCGATATCAAAAGTCATCTTCAATATGGCATTCTTCAAATAACGTATACCGTCCATATAGAAATTAATCTTTCCTGTTTCTGATTGGATATTTATGCTGGTAAAATCCTGAGAGAGGTCTCCCGACAGAAGGAAATTGAAATTTTCTATTCCGGCCTTCATACCAGTACTCTGGTCATCATAAAAGATATCCATATCCCTG
>JADHVS010000079.1 GCA_016783865.1 Bacteroidales bacterium | reverse complement strand
CAACTTATTTCGGGTATAAAAACCATGTTAAAGCTGATGTGAAAACCAAACTAATTGAAAAGTACATAGTTACCGATGCTTCCGTTCACGATTCACAAACAACAGAAGAGTTGCTTACCGAAAAAGACGAGGGGCAACCGTTTTATGCTGATAGCGCATATACCGGTGAAGAGCAAGAGAAAGTATACAGGAAAAAGAAGGTAATAAACAAAGTAATTGAGAAAGGCTATCGTAATAAACCCCTTACCGACGAACAAAAAGCCAGCAATAAAGAGAAATCCAGGACAAGAGCACGTGTCGAGCATTTATTTGGTTTTGTAGAAAACAGCATGAATGGTTCCTTTGTACGAACAATCGGCCTTGCAGGAGCAGAAGCGAAAATAGGGATGATGAACTTAACCTACAATATTTGTCGTTGTGTTCAATTGAAATTGGTTGTTACCATGGTATAGGTATGCCCAATCGTGAAAGTTTAAATCCATAACACGCTAATAAATAGGATGTTACGTTTGGTGGATAGCAAAATTAATTTTAAAAGAGAAAACGAAATAGATTTGTTGTCAAATATTGAGATTGAAAAAAGAGGTTTTTAGAGGTGCCCTTAACAATCATTCTTTATATATTTATAATAGAATTTTACCAATAAAATTATCTGCTGGTGTATTACAAAAATGACTGGCCTGAAGCAAAAAAAAGATTGGAGGCTTTCTGGCAGGTAGAAGAAATTGATCGTGCCTGTGTTGGAATTCTGTCTCCACGGCGATCTTCAAAACAGCCTAAATTTCCTCATCTGACTCATGGCCCCTGGCTGGGAGGATTGGAGGATCTGCCAGACGGCGATAAAAAGGGGATCATCAAATGGTGGACAGATCCCACCGGGAATTACAACCGGATGAAATTATGGTTCGAAAATACTTATTTCGGAGGTGAAGCTGTACCTGCTACATATATTAACTGGGGAGCCTCAGCAGGATGTGCATTCTGGGGAGCTGAACCCGATTTTAATACCAAATCGGTCTGGTTCACGAAAAAAATTGAAGACTGGAATACCTGGATATGGGATTTTAATCCTGATACAAATAAGTATTGGCAAATAATTCTTGATATCTTAAAATATTTCATTGATCAGAACAATGAAGATTATTTTATAGGTGTTCCTGAGATAGGCAATGCTGCAGATAACCTGTCACTTATTCGCAGTGCCACAGACCTGGCACTTGATCTGATCATGGATCCCGAACCGATAAAAAATGCAATTGATGTTATGTCTGATGCATGGGTAAAAACACATGAAACGATCCGTGAAATGACCAGGACGACAAATGATAACGGAGATGTACTTGCCTGGTTGAATTTTTGGGCCCCGGGCAGCCATGATCAGATTGCCAATGATTTTTCAGCAATGATATCGACAGATTCATTCAGGGAATTCTTTTTCCCTGAACTAAAAAAAATGGGTAACTGGCTGGATTACACCACTTTTCATCTCGATGGGCAGCAATGCATCACAAATCATACGGATGCCCTCCTGGAATTGCCGGAAATAGATTGCATCCAGTTCACCCCGGGATCAGGAGCTCCTCCCACCTCAACACCTGAGTATATCCCCATATTTCAGAAGATCCAGAAAACCGGCAAAAAATTGTATTTGCTGGTCGACCCCACAGACATTGAATTTATCCTGGAAAATCTTTCTGCAAAAGGCTTGTTCTTAAACACTTATGCCGATTCCGAAGAAGAAGCCAATAATTTGATTAGAAAAGTTGAGAAATGGTCTGTAAACCGATATTAATAAGCTAAATCCTCAACTTTATTATGCGAATAAGAAAAGACAAACCAACAATACAGGAATTCGAGAGAGAGCCCGTCCCGGAAGGAAAAACAAAACCTGCCAGGTCCTTTTGGGGATTGTTCTCCAGTGAACACGTTGCCGGGACAGAGCTTTTAATTGGTCCCCTCTTTGTAATACACGGTGTTGCTGCATTTGATGTTTTAGTGGGATTGATTGTCGGGAATATCCTGGCTGTTTTAAGCTGGAGGTATTTAACGGTGCCGATAGCCATCAAGAACAGGTTAACACTCTATTTTCAGCTGGAGAAAATTGGAGGTAAAAGTCTTGTTTCTATATATAATATTGCTAATGGACTTTTGTGGTGCTTTATAGCCGGTGCAATGATATCTGTTTCAGCCTCTGCAGTCACCAGTCTATTTGACATCACTCCTCCCAGTCTGGATGCGGTATTGCCTGATAATCCATATATGGTAATTGTGGTGATTGCAGTGGGTGCCCTGATATCTGTCATAGCAGCCCGTGGATATGATGCTGTGGCACGTTTTGCGAATATCGCCGCACCATGGATGATAGTGATGTTCATAGCCCTGGGCATTTCAACCCTGCCCGATTTAGGTATATATTCATTAAATGACTTTTGGATTAAAGCTGAAACAGTTATATGGCAGGGATACAACCAGCCAGGATTTGTAAAATTCACCTTCTGGCATGTGATGTTTTTCAGCTGGTTTGGAAATATGGCCTGGCATATTGGGATGGGCGATTTAACTATTTTTCGTTATGCTAAAAAGGCAAAATATGGATTTGCCCCTATTTCAGGCATGTTCTTAGGACACTATATTGCATGGATCTGTGCAGGCATGCTGTATGCCCTTCAGCTCCAGGAAAATCCTGCCAATACTACAGTTGCACCGGGTCAAATGGCAATGAATGCCATGGGTGTGGCAGGTATCCTGCTGGTATTTATCTCAGGATGGACCACTGCAAATCCAATAATATACCGGTCTGGCCTGGCCTTTCAAGCGATAAACAGTAACTGGTCACGCTACAAGATTACCCTTATTGCGGGCGGGATAGCAAGCATAATAGGTATATTCCCGGGATTATCCATGAAATTCCTGAGTGTCGCAGCCTTGTATGGATTAATTCTAATGCCCATGGGGGCCGTGATTTTTGTTGATCATTACTTCATGAAGTGGTTCCGGATGGAAAGTTTTTATGCCGAAAAAAATAAAATAGCCTTTTATTTACCGCCGGCACTCGCCTGGATAATAACATTGGGAACCTGCCTGTATTTAAACCTTAATTATGGGATCCAGGTTTTCTTTCTTGGTCTTCCAGGCTGGTTTATCGCAGTAGCCATTTATTTAACCGTGAGTATCTTCTATCAACGTAAACTAACGAAATCATGATGGTCAGAATAATAATATTGACTATAAATATCAGCTCTCTTGCTTTTCTTTTTTTGATTGCTATACTATTTGCAGCCGGTTTGTGCTCATTTGATAATTTTAAGATTTGCAGCCTGATTTGCTCCCTGATCTGGTTTGCAGGTACACTGACCGCTAACTGGCTGAAAAAGGAAAAGGAAGGATAAATTTTATCTATACCGATGATCAGTTTAATTGGTTAAATATGAAATCAAATTCATTATTCATCTGGACCTGTTTAGTTGTTCTTTTATCTGCAAGCTGTAAAACAGATGTCAGGTATGAAGCCGGGATCTGGCCGGCAGATAAAGCTGCAACCTGGTTTGAACTGAACGGCTGGCGGAGTGGTTGCAATTTCCAACCCAGTACTGCAGTGAACCAGCTTGAAATGTGGCAGGAAGAAACATTTGATCCGGTGACCATTGACCGGGAACTGGAATGGGCCGGGGAACTCGGATTCAATATTATGCGGGTATACCTGCACAGTTATGCATGGAGGCAGGATCCGGAAGGTTTTAAAATGCGACTGGATCAGTATCTGACGATCGCTTCAGATCATGGATTGTCTACCATGTTTGTATTTTTTGATGATTGCTGGAATGAAGTTTCAAATCCAGGGTCCCAGCCTGAACCTGAAACCGGCATCCATAACTCCGGCTGGATACAGGATCCCAGCTATGACTTACGGGAAGATACAACAGCACTCTTTCCATGGCTTGAAGAATATGTCAGGGATATCCTGGTCACCTTTAGGGACGATGACCGGGTATTGATCTGGGATCTTTACAATGAACCGGGTAACTCGGGCCATGATAATAAATCATTGCCCCTGCTAAAAAATGTGTTCAAATGGGCAAGGGACGTGAATCCGTCTCAACCACTAACATGCGGGATATGGAAGCTTGATCTCAAGGAGCTCAACGAATTCCAGGTAAAGAACTCAGATATTATTTCTTACCATAACTATTCAGATCCGGAAATACACCTGACCTGGTTAAGATTGCTTAAGACTCATGGAAGGCCCCTCATCTGCTCTGAATATCTTGCCAGGCATTATAACAGTAATTTTCAGAACATTATGCCTATGTTGAAAGAAGAGAAGGTATGGGCAATTAACTGGGGGCTGGTTTCCGGTAAAACCAATACAATCTATCCATGGAATATGCCAATGCCTGAGGGTGGCGAACCTGAAATCTGGTTTACGGATATTTTCCGAAAGGATGGAAGCTGTTTTAGTAAGGAGGAAGTCACAATCATTATGAAAATGAATGGAAGGGGTGAATAAGATTTGCCTCCAAGAAAACCGTTTTCCTGGTCATGAATAAAAAAGATCAATCAATAGTGCGAAAAATCGTAGCCGGCGATAAAGCAGGTTTTCGTATTCTGTTTGATCAATATTATCAAAGGCTTTATTTATATGCTTCAAGCTACCTGGAGGATCAGTTTGTTGCTGAAGACATAGTGCAGGATATTTTTATCCGCCTCTGGGAAAACAGGAAAGATTTGAATATTAGCTCTTCCGTTTCATCCTATTTTTTTTCAGCCGTTCATAACAGGTGTATTCATTACCTGAGACAAATGAAAGTGAGAAATATACACCGGCAGAAGGAAATGCTGAAACTGCGGGAAGCAGAAATCACAGCAGCAAATTCTAATGATTTTTCTAACAGTGAAATTGAGCTGGATGAAATTCAGAAAATTATTGACCAGGTCTATAACTCCTTACCAGAAAAGACACAAACCATATTCAGGTTTAGCAGGTCCCGGCTACTTACCTATGCAGAAATAGCAAAACAACTGGATATCAATATTAAAACTGTTGAGTATCACATTTCTAAAGCGTTGAAAGCTTTCCGGCAAGCCCTCAAACTATTTTCGTAAATATGTTCCTTTTTTTGTTAAAACAGACAATCCTTTTAGGGTAGAGAGCATCTCATACTACTTATTAATTGTATACAGGAAAAATATGAAAAGAAAAAATATTCCGGAGGAACTGATTTTTAACTACTTTCTTGGTGAATCCTCCGATGAAGAAACCAAGGAAGTCTTTGAGTGGCTTGATCAATGTAGTGAAAATAAGGCTGTTTTTACTTCGCTAAAAAAAGTTTACCAGGAAATAATACTGAAATTTGATAAATCCTCCAATATCGATGCAGCTTATGAACGGTTTTTGAATGAAATTGAAAACGGGCAACAGTACTCCGATGCCAAAAGCATCAGGCATAAGATCCTTCGCCCCGTCATGAAATATGCAGCTATTCTGATACTTCTTACAGCTGTTGGATATTTCGCCTATTTTTTCGGACACAGATCCAATGATATCGCAGATAACCAGAATTTTGAAATCGCTGTACCCAAAGGAGGCCATTCTTCCGTTGTATTGCCTGATGGTAGCAGTATCTGGCTAAATGCCGGCAGTTTCCTGAGATATAGCAAAAATTTTGACTACAAAACCCGCGAAGTATTCCTGGAAGGCGAAGCCCTTTTTGAAGTAGAAAAAAGTGATCATCCCTTTATCGTCCATACCACCCATCTTGATATATATGTTCACGGCACTACTTTTAATGTTAAATCATATCCCGAGGAAAACCAGGTTGAAGCTACTTTAATTGAGGGTAACATCCGGGTTGAAACCAAAAGTAATAATGAGTCTGTATACATTAAACCACACCAGAAGATCAGGTATCAGAAAAATCTGAATATTACTGAAATAATATCAACTGAAGAAGATGTAACGGCTGAAAAGAATGAAAATGAAGTTTTCCTGGCTAAAAATCTTGTTTTATACAATGATGTGAATATTGAGGAGACCATATCATGGCAGTCAGGTACGCTGATAATCAACAACGAGACTCTTGAAAGCCTGGTAAAAAAACTGGAACGAAAATGGGACGTCACCTTCGTTTTTGAGAATGAAGAACTGAAAAAACAATCCTATTCGGGAACTATCCCTGATTACCCGATTGATCAGGTTCTTGAAGCCATTGCACTCACATCTCCAGTCAATTATATTGTTCATGAGAAAACAGTACACCTTTCATTCAATAAAGACTTTGATTTCAAGGACAAATAAATTGAAATTACAGGCTAGATGCAGTATTTTTTTGATACAACATACGTTTTTGTTGTTTTCATGATATGTCTTTTCGTGCCAGGATTGCATGGAATCAGAAATTTAGAAGTTGTTGTCTGAAAAACAATTATTACCATGAGACTAACCGTTTTTGCATGTTTTTTCTGCATCTTCTTCATTCCCTCCCAATTATTTTCACAGGACCAGAAACTGGATATCCAGGTGGAAAATATGCGGATCAGGGATGTATTCAGAGAATTGGAAAAGCAGGCCGATTTTGCCTTCTTTTTCAGTGACCAGTATCCTGAACTGGATAAACTGGTTACACTGGATTTTCAGGATGAAGACATTGAAGTTATTTTAGAAAGGATCCTCGAAGATTCTAACCTGGATTATGAGATCCTGAATGAGAATTTCATCGTTATCACTCCCCGGGAAGTCATCTCCGATGAGCAAAGATTGGTAACAGGTGCTGTCACTGATGCCTTCACTATGGAACCTCTGATCGGTGCCAATGTGATTATTGAAGGAACGACCTTTGGTGTTGTTACAGATGTATCCGGCAACTTTTCAATAGCCTTGTCTGAAGATAACCAGGTCCTGGTAATTTCCTATGTCGGATATCTGGCCCAAAGGATTGGAGTATCAGACATTCAGGCACTGGAGGTGTCCCTGGTACCCGATGTTCAGAAACTGGAAGAGGTGGTAGTCATAGGGTATGGCACACAGAAGAAAAGGGACCTTTCAGGTGCCGTATCGGTTGTGGATATCGATGAGATGCAAAAAGTAAAGGTGGCCGGGATCGGGGAAGCCCTGCAGGGACAGGCAGCAGGGATTTCAGTGCACACAAGCGGAAGTCCGGGTGGTATGGCACAGGTAAGGATCCGTGGCATAGGATCATTCTCAAACGTGGGGCCTTTATATGTCATCGATGGTCTGATCCTGAATGACCCGAACAACCTCAATACATCAGATATTGAATCAATACAGATACTGAAAGATGCTTCTGCCGCAGCCCTTTATGGTGCCAGAGGGGCAAATGGTGTTATCATAATTACCACGAAAAGAGGTAAAGAAGGCCCTGCAAAAGTTGAATTCAGCGCAAGTATTGGCCTGGATGAGCTGGCAAAAAAAATCGATATGATGAATTCAATTGATTATTTGTATTATAATCAGTTGAGTTATATAAACGGCGGTTCTCAATGGTTTGGTGCACCTGCTATCGGAGACACCATTGCAGATACAGACTGGCAGAATGCGATTTTCGAAACCGGCAGGGTCCATAATTATAATCTTTCAATATCGGGAGGCGAGCAGAACAGTTCATATATGCTGGGTGCAGGTTATTTTTCACAGGATGGCGTACTCCAGGGTCCCTGGTATAATCGTTACAGTTTCAGGGTAAACTCTGAAGGCAGGCGGGGCAGGTTTTCAGTCGGTGAAAACATTTCATTCCTCCATACCGACCGTAAATCAGAAAATGGAGGATCCTTTTCAAATGCACTTAGCATGCCACCGGTAATCCCGGTTTATGATCCTGATGAGATCAGTGGCAGGGGAGGATATGGTTATGGTTCGGTGAAATATCCCACATATAGTACCAACCCGGTAGCAGCCCAGGAATCTATCGAAGATATCCAGGCAGGCAACCGTTTGATTGGAAACTTATATGCTGAGCTGGAAATCATTAAAGGATTAAAACTTAAAACTAATCTTGGAGCCGATTACTGGAACGGCCGCAGAAAAAGGACCGATGAAGCAGCGACCATGAGGTATTTATCAGTTGAAACACGCTGGTTTGACAGACTGTACTTCGAGAGCCAGGAACGGTTAAGCCTTATTATGGAACACACACTGACATATCAACTTGAACTGGGCAAACACAGTGTAAATGCTTTGGCCGGTTATACGGCTCAAAAAACCGATTTTCTGCACCTGGCTAACGAAGGGTACAACCAGTTGGTGGAAGGACTATGGCAAATTGACCTGGTTAGCGAGATGTACAATATGTGGGGAAATGAACAACACAATTCCATGATTTCATACCTGGGACGGGTAGATTATAATTACGATAATAAGTATTTATTCCAATTTAATATCAGGCGTGATGGCTCTTCGAAATTCGGACCCTCAAAAAGATGGGGTACCTTCCCTTCCTCCTCCCTGGCATGGAGGATCAGTAACGAAGGATTCTTTGAACCATTGAAGAATATAGTCAGTGACCTGAAATTCAGGATAAGTTATGGTAAGCTGGGAGACATGCAGGCATTGGGTAATTATGATTACCAGGCTACCATCAACCATAGCGGGCCCTATGAAGGTTTCTATGCTGTGCTGGGTGAAGATCAGACGGTCAGGGAAGGAGCCCTTCAGAGCAACCGGGTAAATCCCAATCTTGGCTGGGAAACCAAAACAACGCTTAATGTGGGATCTGACTTCGGGATCCTGAATAACAAATTATACGGTACAATTGAATGGTTCGATTCTAAGTCGACCGACCTGCTGGTTACTCTCCCGCTTGCCATGGCAACAGGAGTGGGAGTCGACCAGTACCTTGGCGATGCCAATGAGTGGACAAACTATGGGGAGATGGAAAATATAGGAATTGAGTTTTCCCTGGGATGGAAAGACCAGGTTGGCAAGCTCAATTATAATGTATTTGCCAATATTACTTCTATTAATAATAAGGTGCTAAAACTGGGTGAATCAGAGGGGTATCGCGAAGGTTCGTATAACCAGGTAAACAGGACTGAAGAAGGCCGGTCTATTGCAGATTTCTACCTGATTGAAACAAACGGTATTTTCCAGTCAATGGATGAGGTCTTTGAGCACACGGCGATAGTCCTTAATAATGAAAACGGACGCTATGAGACCAGGTTAATTCAGCCAAATGCCAAACCCGGTGACATACGTTTTGTGGATTTCAACGAGGATGGACAGATAGATCTGCTCGACAGGCAATGGCTCGGCAGTCCGTTCCCTGATTTTGAGTTCGGGCTTAATATTTCTGCTGATTATCAGGGTTTTGATTTAACAATGTTCTGGTTCGGGGTATATGGAAATGAAATATTCAATGGGCTGAGGCTGGGTATTGAAAGCATGGATTCCCCAAATAATATCCCGGGATATTTTGATCCCTGGACATGGGATAATCCATCTGGCACCAATCCGCGACCTTATTTCGGCACAACAGATAATGCCAGGGCACAATCAGACAGATGGCTCGAAGATGGTTCTTTTCTCAGGTTAAAAAACCTCCAATTGGGGTACAGCCTGCCTGAAAAGGTGCTAACCAAATTATTATTCATCGATAGGATGAGGATATATCTCAGTGGACAGAATTTATTGACATTCACAAAATATAAAGGATATGACCCGGAGTTCACCAGTGGAGTATTTGTTCAGGGTGTCGACACGGGAGATTATCCTCCTGTCAGATCTTATTTAATGGGTATACAATTGTCGTTCTAGATGTAAAAAACTAAATATGAAAAGTAACAGATTTATTTCCTGCCTGCTTGGTCTTCTGCTTCTTATGCCTTCGTGCTCTGAAGATTTCTTAGACCTGAAGGATCCAAACAGGGAATCCTCAGACACCTACTGGAGAGCAGAAGATGACTATCATCTGGGACTAAATGCCTGTTATTCTGTATTCAGGATTCCGGGGTATTTCAGCCGGTGGTTCCATGTACTAATGATATCTCGTAGTGACGAAGGCTGGAGCGAAAGCCCTAATCCATATTTTCAGGCCTATTCAAACTTTAATATTATCAGCTACAATGATAACGGGGCCGAAGGGATCATATGGCCCTGGCAGGCGATCTTCAGGCAGATGTTTTATTGCAACCAGGTGATTGACAATATGAATGATTATGGGATGGACCTATTCGAAGAAAAGGAAGAGGCGCAACAAATACTTGGACAGGCCTATTTCATTCGGGGAGTAGCTTTCTGGTATGTGGCAGGGTCGTTCGGCAAAGGTCCCCGGATGATAAGTTCAACCGCCAATGGAGAGATTATTGAGCAGGAAGATATATACCTGCAGGCACTGAGTGACTTTCTTGAAGCAGAAAAATACCTGCCGGAAAAATGGACCGGTGAAGATCTGGGGAGAGTTACCATGGGCGGTGCAAAAGGTATGATAGCCAGGATCCAGATGCAACTGGCAGGTTATTATAACCGGCCATCAGTAGATGATCAGTCAAAATCACAAGACTACTGGCAACAGGCTCAAACCAAGATTGAAGAGATCTTTGCTATGGATATGTACAGCCTTGTCCCGAATTATAAAGACAATTTTACCATGGAATTCGAAAATAATTCGGAATCACTTTTCGAGATCCAGTTTGGTGAAGGTCTGCATAATGGTAAAGAGCTCGGAGCACACCGTCCCAAGTTTTTCGGACTGGTTGTAAATGGGGGAGCCTGGGCTGACGCTTATCCCAGGCCCTGGCTACTGGATGAGTTCAGGAAGGAACAAACAGCCGCAGGGGAAGAAGATCCACGCCTGGCTGCTACCCTTTTTTATGAAAAACCCGGCGATACTGAACTGCTTTATGGAATGACGTGGTCAGAATGGATGGCCACAGAAGATTATACTCTTACACAGCCCTGTTACTGGAGAAAATATACCCGTGTTGAAACACATAGCGCTGAAGATTACAGTTCAGGAATAAACTACAGGGTGATTCGTCTTGCAGATGTATATTTAATGTATGCTGAGGTTCTGAATGAACTTGATGGTAACCGGTCCATGGCAGTTGAATATATTAATAAAGTAAGAAGACGGGTTGGAATGAGCGACCTGGTTCCGGCAAATTTTTCAACACGTGAATCCTTGCATGAACAAATCATGCATGAACGGCTGGTGGAGCTGTGCGGGGAAAGTCTCCGCTGGTATGATCTCGACAGATGGGGGATCCTGCACGATCAGTCCAGCATCAATGTGGTTGCCAGCGAAAGGGATGCCGAGTTTAATAATTTTCAACTGGGTATTAGCCACCTTTTTCCAATACCAAACAGAGAACTGTCATTATACCCCGGATTGACACAGAATACCGGATTCTAAAGCAGGCTGAATATGATACCAACATTATATAAAATGAAACAAGCATTCAGGTTATTGATGATACTAACTATTTTTGCGATGTTAGGTTCTTGTACCGATATTGATGGTGATGGAACCGATACTGATATATGGGAGGGAAGTGATTTGCCAGAGGCAACAAGTTACCGGAATCCGGTCTGGGAACCGGACATGAGCAGACCTGCTGTTATCAGGGGGGCTACCCAATTTTATGCCTTTGGAGATGAGAAGGAATGGTCGCCGGGACTGAGTTATACAGTTCCTGTTTTGAGATCTACTAATCTTATGGAATGGACCATCACCGGAGAAGCTTTTGAAACAAGTCCCGAATGGGCAGAAGGATCAATAACCTCTGTCTCAGGAATTTTTTCAAAAACGCTCGGGACCTACTATATGGCTTTTACAATTGGGGATGATGGGATTGGGATTTCATCATCGAAAGCACCCCAGGGGCCTTATTACGATTATGGAAAGTTAATCGATAAAGATGCCGGCGGATTTGATTTTGTCCGTGAACCATTCTTGATCCAGACAGGACTTAGTTTCTATCTTTTTTTCGAAACAGACCAGGGTATTTATGGCACTGAGCTTACCATAGGGCGAAATGTAGCACCTGTCCTGAAAGGTGACTTATTTAAAATTGCGGGAACGAACTTCGATGCAGTATATGTTTTCAGAAAGGAATCTGATGACTATTATATATTTGGTACAGTGGGAGACGAATCTCAATCAAAAATATATATGGGGAGGTCAATAGATATTAAAGGGCCTTATCTTGACCAGGATGGTAATGATTTGACAGAAAGCCAGGGTACCTTACTACTGGAAGAAGATGCTCAGAATGGATTTGAAGCACCTGGCCATGTAGGTGGGATTTTTACCGATAAGTACGACAATGATTGGATCATGTATCATGCAGTAGATATTGACAAACCGGAATTATCATCCGGAGCTGACCGGCGGCCTTTGATGTTGAGCCCAATTGTGTGGGATGAAAATGGCTGGCCGGCAGAAGTGATAAAAGCCAAAGGGGGTTGGAATTCACCCAAGTTTGAATTCTAGATAATTCTAATGCGTTTCGTAAAGCGTAAAGTGATAATGAAAGTTTTGATATTTCTGGTTTTCCTGTGCGGATGTTTATCGGCTGATGAGGATCCTGAGAAAGGTCAATACAAGAACCCGGTTTTTGAGCCTGACCTGGCCGATCCTACCTGGGTGAGAACCGAAGATGGCTGGTTTTATGCATATGGAACTGAAAACACCTGGGAAACAGGCCACCAGGTTGTACCGGTTATTAAATCCAGGGATCTGGTCAGCTGGACATATGTCGGACAGGCATTTGAAACAAAACCGGATTGGAAAGATGGATGGATCTGGGCTCCTGAAATCACTTTTATGAACGGAAAATATATCCTGTATTACGCCTTCTCTCTTTGGGGTGATGAGAATCCGGCAATCGGCTATGCCGTTGCAGATAATCCCGAAGGCCCCTTTACCGATCAGGGTAAGCTGATTGATTCACAATCAATGAATGTGGTAAACTCCATCGATCCGTCAATATTCAGAATTGATGGAGAGATATACCTCATCTGGGGAAGCCTGGGTGGTGGTATTCATGGGATCCAGCTTAATGATGATGGTACAGCCATTACAGGAAGTAAGTTCCGGATTGCGGGCACATCTTTTGAAGCACCATATATTTTCACCAGGGGACAGTATTACTACCTGTTTGTATCTACTGCCACCTGTTGTGAGGGGCCTAATAGTGTGTACCGTGTGGTGGTAGGCCGATCTGAAAATTTCAGGGGACCTTACAGGACAATCAACGGAAATTACTTAAGCGATTATAATAATGGTTGGTGGCCACCGGAAGTAGATAAGATTGATGGTGTCGTCCTGGGAGGAAACAGTGATTTTGCAGGTCCCGGGCATAACGGTCAGATATTCAGGGATGACCAGGGGGTTGATTGGTTCATCTATCATGCCATTGAGAGAACAGATCCCTGGCTGCCAGGAGGTGCGACCAGGCGGCCCTTATGCATTGATAAAATTGAGTGGGTGGATGATTGGCCGGTGATTAACCAGGGCAATGGTCCGGGAAACGAATCAAAGGAAATTCCATTTATCAAATGATAATATTTCTTTAATTTTCTATTACTAACTTAAATCAGTTTAATTATGAAAAGAAACATTTACGTCTTAATCCTGGCTCTGATTACAATAGGAGCCTATTCACAGACCCATGAAGTCCATAAGGAATTCGGACAGGCATGGGGTGGCGGAGCTTCTGTCGACATTAACAACGACGGTCACCTTGATTTTTACATTACGGGTCAGAAAAACAATCCAGCACCCAGTCCCGATTCTGAGCGGTGGAACAGGTTGTATTTCTATAATCCTGGTACCCATGATTACGACAGTACGGGAACAAACCTTAATGTGATAGACCGTGCCAACCTGGATTGGGCAGATATTGACGGGGACGGCCTGGTCGATCTGTTAGGTGCTGAGCACAGTTGGAGTAATTATCACAGCGGGGTATATAAGAACCTCGGCGACGGGCAGTTTGACTCCCTTGGATGGCCAATGCCTTCAAAAACCATGGCCGCAGCATGGGCCGATTTCAACAATGATGGATGGCTGGACTATGTTTGTATAAGTAATGATTCAGCAGCCTCGGCCGTGATGATCAACAATGGGGACAATACCTTTGAAACAACCAATACTGAAGTGTTTGATGGACTGTACTTTGGTTTGGGTTATGTGGAGGTTCTGGATTATAACAACGACGGCTTTATGGACTTCTTCCTGTCGGCAAATGTAGATAATGTTGATAAGTCAGCAAACGATGATGCAAGGGTAATATCTGATATCTTTATCAATTATGATGAAGAGCCGGGTAATTTCTTCCGTGCATACCTGGGTAAAACCGATGCCAATACGGCTGGAATGATCTATATGAAAGGAAACGGTGGTGTTGATTTTGCAGATTTTAACAGCGATGGTTGGGTTGATATGGTACTTCATGGTGAAGGAGGATCTGGTACCTTAGAACCAAGTGGAGGTGCAGATATATGGTCCTGCATATCTCATGTTTATTTGAATCAACAGGATGGAACATTTGCTGATAAGCCACAGGCAGCCTTTCAGGCTGACTTGCGTCCACTGAACAGCACCGGTGTAGCAACTGCTGCCATTGACTGGAACGTTGACGGACACTATGACCTGATACTTACCGGTTGGAATCCTCCTACGGTGAACACACAATCAGGATACCTTTATCATGGTGATGGTGCTGGTAACTTTGCCGAAGTGGGCCGTGTACCCGGAGGCTCAGAAACTGTTCTTCTGTTCAACGACTGGAACGATGATGGTGTCCTTGATTACCTCGTATCCGGTCATTGCTGGGATGCAATGTGGTACGCAGCTGAAGAAGTAGGAAGAACAGCTTCGGTATTTTTTAATACCAATACAGGTACGGCCAACGTTAAACCAGGAGCCCCGACGAACCTGGCTGCTGATGTCAGTGGAAGAGATGTAACACTTAGCTGGGATGCAGCAACAGATGACCTTACTCCGGCAGCTACACTTTCTTATGAGTATTTCCTCAAGGATGGTGAGGGTAATTTTATGACGGCACCAGCATCTTTCGTTGGGGGAGATATGGACGGGAAAAGACATATACTCAAGCTGGGTAATGCTTATCTGAACACCTTTGCCATCTTGCAGGGTCTCCCGGATGACACTTACACCTGGGGAGTACAGGCAATCGATGCCTCTTACGAAGGTTCTGCATTTGCAACAGGAACCTTCACTGTTACTAATGTAGGAACAAGCAAAATTAAGTCTGTTCCGGTTGCAGATATCTATTCTTTTGGAAATACCCTGGTTGTAAGGACCCTGGAAGCTGAAGATGCTCTGGTGTCGGTTTATAACCTTATCGGACAAAGAATTGCTTCCCGGAATATCAGTGGTGAGTTCCAGTTGAACCTGCCTCAGGGAATATATATTGTGAGCGTTGAAACCGACTCGAACATTCAGACTGGTAAAGTATTTATCAGGTAAGCGCTAAGTGCAATATCTGTTTAAAAAGAATTATTCCTGCAGGCTTGTAAATGCCTTAAGGCCTGCAGGAATTTTCATTTAAACCTGAACACGATGATGAAAACAGGAATTCTATCAGTCTTCAGTGTCCTATTGCTTTTTGCCTGCAGTGGCACTTCGGATCAACTGGTTATTAATAATCCTTTGCAGGTTGAGTTTGGGGACCCCTATATTTTGAAAGCCTCTGACGGATTATATTATATGGTTGGTACGGGTGGGGTAAAAGACGGGTTTAAAATGTATTCTTCATCCGACCTGGTTAGCTGGAACGATGAAGGCCGGATCTACCGGGGCAATACAGATACTTCCTGGAGTATCGCTAATTTCTGGGCGCCTGAATTATACGAATACAATGGAAAATTCTATCTGTTTTTCAGTGCCGACTGGCGTGAAAACCCTGCTGGCGAACTGGAAAATTTCCGCATTGGTGTAGCTGTCTCCGATTCACCCACAGGGATTTATGTGGATTTGTTTAACAGGCCGGTTTTTGATCCCGGGTACCCCATTATTGATGCAAACCTGCTTTTTGAGGAAGAAAGAATATACCTTTATTATTCACGTTGTTGTTATAAGAATCCCGTTGAAAGTGAACTGGCCGACTGGGCACGTAAGGAAGGTTTGTTTGATGAGATTGAGGAAAGCTGGGTGTATGGCGTTGAAATGCAGCCTGATTTCTCAGGGATCATCGGAGAGCCTCAATTACTTTTACGCCCTCCGGTTTCCCTGGATGACCGGCAAACGGAATGGGAAAGCAGGTCGGTTACATCAGGAGAGGTGAACCGGCGATGGACGGAAGGCTCATACATTTTCAAAGAAAGCGACAGGTATTATATGATGTACTCGTCAAATTATTTCGGTGGTAAAAATTATGCAGTTGGCTACGCCACTTCTGAATCACCGTTAGGCCCATTTATAAAAGCTGAAAATAATCCTGTCCTGGAAAAAAATGTTGAGACAGGAGGTATCGTTACAGGAACCGGGCATAACTCTGTAACCACAGCCCCAGATGGACAGTCATTGCTCTGTGTTTATCATGGACGCACATCCAAAACAGGCAACAACAGGGTTGTATTTATCGATCTAATGGAGATCCTGGAGGATGGGACATTAGTGGTTTATGGTCCCACAACTGGTGCACAATAAAATGATCCGGATGAAAAGTATTCTCATTGGTGTTACATGTGTATTGATATTATTGAATGCCGGACGGGCTATTGGGCAGGATATTATAATTAACGTGCCTGTTTCACAACCCAGGTTATTAGAGTTGGATGCAGGAGAGAATAGCCTGGTTGAGGATCCAGGTACTATAATCCTTGGTCAGGATATAACAGTTATAGGAGGAGCCCCGGAATATACCTATTCCTGGACCGACCCGGATAAAAACGTTTTTGAGGGCCAATCCATTTCAGGAACAACATTCGGAAAATATTTTCTGGTCGTAACCGATGTCAACAATTGCACATCGCTGGACTCGGTATATATTTATAACAGTACCTCGGTATTATCCCAGATTGTTGATAATCCGCTTGTAGTATTTCCAAATCCTGCCACCGGAACGCTTCGATTTTCCACGCAAAGTTTTTCCAGCCCTGTTAAAGTAGATATATTCTCAATTGAAGGGAAAAAAGTATTGTCAAAAGAAATTTTAAATGCCGCAGAATCAGATTTCCATTATATGAACCTGGGTGAACTTGAACAGGGAGTATACATCATTAAACTGGACGATGGTCATTTTTACAGGATGGAATCATTTATATTAAATTGAAATTATGATATTGAAATTCAGATACATAGTTGTATTTTTTCTGGCCTTTGTTTGCTTTGCCTTCCAACCGGATCTTCATGCCCAGGAATATCCTGATTCGGTCAATCAGGTTGTTGGAAAGGGATCCGGTATAAACCTTAACCTGTTATGGTATGCAATTAATCATGGAGATATTCAATGGCAGACTTCACCCGAGGGAATTAGCTGGTCAGATATACCTGAGGAAACATCAAAAAACCTTCTTACAACTGCCCATTCGGATATGTACTACAGGGCAAAAATACAATCTGGTACCTGCGATCCTTTATATTCGAAGATCACCAGGCTTGATATAGTGAACCTGTCCACAATAAGTGTTGATAGTGTATCCGTAAATAGCGCACAGGTTTCATGTGCAGTTTATCCTGAAGAATATGATGTTGCAGAACAGGGCATTTTTCTTGACACAGAACCATACCCTGACATTTATTCAATCAAAGTAACAGATAGTACAAACATCGAAACCTTCACAATACCATTATCTGATCTGACTCCGGGTGAAACCTATTATGTCAGGACATATGCCAGGTTAGGTGATGATACTTATATGTTTGGAAATATTCTGAGTTTTTCCACCCTTAAGATAAGCGCATCAAACAGGATAAATATCAGTGACACCACAGTCAGGGTATTTTATCAGCTGAGCAGTACTCCTTCTCCCGAGGAGCATGGAGTATTCTACAGCACATTGCCGGGACCTGATTCTACTTCAATGAAAGTGATCGGAATTCCTGATGACAACAGGTTCTATGCAGAGATCACCGGACTCGATCCGTCTACTGTTTATTTTGCTGTGCCTTATATGAAAGTGAATGGGAAATATTACATGGCAGAGATAATTGAGTTTAAAACGTTTTCTGATTACAGCCAGGTCGAAGTTGATACAACACCATTTACAATAAACCATAAGATCATTTGGGACGATCCTTCCACGGGAAAAAAGATCTCTCAGGATGGATATTATGCAGAATATGGACGAGTTCGCAGAATCGGTGATTCTGATACCCTGCTGCTTGTACATCATGGCGGGCCGTATAATGGGGATTGGGTAAATATATCACTGGTTAAGAGTTTTGATAATGGCCTCACATGGACAGACCAGGAGATATTAATGGATATCAATGATTACCGGTCGGATTACTGGAGATTTTGCTGTCCGGAA
>JADHVS010000078.1 GCA_016783865.1 Bacteroidales bacterium | reverse complement strand
TATTTAATTTGAACATTATTAAACTAATCAAAGTCTACTGTTATGAAAAAGCTCTTGTTAACCTTTATTGTTTCCTTATTCGCACTTGGAATCTATGCCCAGGACAGTGGTTTCGGAATTGGTGTCATGGCCGGTGAGCCTACAGGTATCAGTGCCAAACTCTGGATGAGCAGGAGTACAGCCGCAGACTTCGGTGTAGCCTGGTCGATCGACAGTTATTTACATGTTCATGGTGATTTTGTGATGCACAAGTTCGACCTGATCAATGTAAGCAAGGGTGAATTGCCTGTTTATATCGGGCTGGGTGCCAGGATCTTATTTACTGATCCGGATCTTTCAATAGGGGTGCGCGTACCGGTTGGACTAGATTACCATTTCTCCAGTGCGCCTTTTGACCTGTTTTTTGAACTTGTGCCCATAATGAACCTTACCCCTGCAACAGAATTTGACTTTAACGCGGCGATCGGGTTCAGGTATTTCTTTTAAGTGGACCTGCGACCGGTATATAACTGGACAGAGAAGAGGATCCAGGGTCATAGTCCAGCAACAATAATCTGAACTATCAGAATGGACAGGATGTTATCAGGACATATATTCTTTCAGCCCATTTAAAAGATCGTATGACCAGATAGGCTTGGTCAGGTATTTTCGAAAATAATTCATCGCATCCTTATAGTCAGCTTCATCCAGGTGACAGGCTGTCTGGGCGATGATTGGCATTTCGGGCAAAGCTTCTGAAATTGCCTTGGCCGCTTCATATCCGTCCATTTCGGGCATCAATATATCCATTAACACGACGTCAAAGTTTTTATTTTTCAGGCAAAGTTTGACTGCTTCTCTGCCATTCTTCGCCCACGAGATCTTAACACCCGTAGGCATAAGGATTTCCTGCAGGTAGATAAAGTTTGACTCCACATCTTCTGCAATCAGAATGTGTTTCCCGGTCCAGTTTTGCTCATCGGTACCATTTACCCCTGTATCTGCTGTCTCAACCATTTCTGATGCATCATCCTTGTCAATATAATTGATCTTTGACACCAGGCGGAATCGAAAATCCGATCCATGTCCCAATTGTGAATCCGCCTGCAGCTCTCCACCCATCAATTGTACCAGGTGCTTGGAAATAATAATCCTCAATGATGCCAGATCGAATGGCCTCATCCTGATATCGATCACTTTTGTAAATTGCTTAAAGATCATTTCCAGCCTTTCCATTGAAATTCCTTTACCTGTATCCTTAACATAAAATTCCAGTGAGTTTTTACCGGTCAGGTTATACCCGAACTCGATAACTCCCTTATCGGTAAAATTAAATGCATTCTCCAGCAGATTAACCAGTATCTGTTTCAACCTTTTTTCATCTGTGTTGATGATGAAATTATTATCCATTTCACTGGTTTTTAGCAAGATAGTAATATTTTTTTCCTTTTTTTCCTTAATCAGTTTATCGTAAAGCTTATATAAGTCTGACAGCATTACGTTCAGGCGGCATTCAGTCTCCTTTATATATAACTGACCTGTCTCGATCATTGTAATATCTGTAATGTTATTAATCAGCTCCATGAGGTACTTCCCGCTCGTCCCGACATGGCCCAGGTAAAGATCTTTGGAAATATCGCTGATATTTGGATCATTCAGCAAATCAACAAATCCGAGAATAGCGTTCAGGGGGGTTTTTATAAGGTTGGAAACGTTAACCATAAGGGCAGGATCAGAACTGATCTTATGATTCTGCGTTTGAGAAGACTTACCAAATCCTGAATCAAAAATTAACATCCGCGGCAATATTATTCCGAGAATTATAATAACAGCCATGCCAAGCAGACGGGTATATAATTCATTAATTGGCGGATTGGTAATGAAGACCTGGAAAAAATCCAGGTCTTTATAAAAGAGTACAACATCCAGGACTGAATCAACAACATAAAACAAAACGGCTAATATTATGCTGTAAAGAAGTACTTTAGATTGTGGTTTCATGTATTTGATGTTTTACTGATTATTATTTATTTGGCTGCCAGACGGAGACAGGCAGGCAGGCGCTTCGCCCTCACATGTTTTTTTTATCATGCTCTTTCACTTTTGAATATCCACTGTCTGAATTTTATGCTTTGGCAGGGAAAAGCTGAACTTACTTCCTTTACCCGGTTCACTTTCAACCCGGATCTCACCGCCATGCCTCTCTATAAATTCCCTGCAGAGCAGGAGACCCAGGCCTGTACCACGTTCATTTTCAGTCCCGGGTGTACTGAAGTGGGTATCTATCCTGAAAAAATGCTCCAGCTTTGCCTTATCTATGCCTATTCCGTTATCCTCCACCGATAACCTGGCATAATCCTGATTATCCATGCAGCTAATAATGATCCGTCCTCCGGGCCGGGTAAATTTTAAAGCGTTGGTTACAAGGTTCCTTATTACTGTTCCAACCATTTTACTGTCTGCCCATACGGTAAGATCGTTTTCATCGATAATGGATAATTCAATTTTCTTTTTATCTGCAGTATCCTGTAATAATCCGGTCACACTTGAGATAACCTCCTTGATCCTCAGGCAATCAGGCTTGAACTCAATCCTTCCGGTTTGTGACCTGGACCATTCAAGAAGGTTGTTGAGTAGTTCGAAACCGTGCATCGATGAGTTGAAAATATGTCTTACCATTTCCTTTATCTGCGCGGGTTTCTTCTGGTCAATCGTCTTCAGAAGTAAATCCGAGAATCCTATCATGGTATTAAATGGTTCCTTCAGATCATGTGCGATGATGGAAAAGAATTTGTCCTTTGAGGCCACAATCTCCTTTAGTTCTGCATTCAATTTGTCTAACTCATGGTTCCGGCTTGCTATCATTTGTCTTGACATGCTTAGCTCGAGGTGAGTTTCCACCCTCGAAATCATTTCTTTGGAGTTGAACGGTTTGGTTATGTAATCTACTCCGCCTATGGTAAATCCCTCTATGATATCTTCGGGTTCGGTTTTGGCCGTCAGGAATATGACAGGAATTTCCTTTGTTTCAGCACCCTCCTTAAGTTTTTTACAAACTTCAAATCCCGACATTCCGGGCATATTTACATCAAGCAGAATGAGATCAGGTTTGGAGTAAGACACGGCTTCCAGGGCCTCTCTGCCATCGGTGGCATAGCTGAATTCGATATCCTTTTCATCAAGTATATTTCCAAGGACCTGTATGTTCTCAGCGATATCATCGACTATGAGGACCCTGGGTTGCTTATCGTTTTCCTGAACCATCTTTTATATACTTATTTTTGGGCGTATCCCGGTATTACCAGTAAAATTACTCTATATATACTTACTTATCAAATCAGTCATCTCCTGAAAATCTGACAGCTTGGAATTAATCTTCTGTATATTAAATGAAATAAGCTGCTTACGTAAATCACTTCCAAAAGCCTCCATAAAATCGAGGTTGTATTGATCCCCTGCTTCAGACACCATATCCGCAAATATTTTCATTCCCTTGTTTGACCTGTTTTTCAACAGGGACTGGTACTGGGGGACAATCTCCAGTGTAAAGTACTCACAGAATGCTGCCGGCAGTCCATTCCCCTGGGAGACCGTCTTTTCGATTTCAGACAGAAAACTTGTCCGGAGCGACGTTGATTCTGTTCTGTCCGCTTTAAATTCAGAATGTGGCAGGTACTTGCTCAGTTCTGATACCAGCTCTGATTTCGTTACTGGTTTCCTGAGATAACCGTCACAAATCTTTGCTATCTCCTCAGCATCACTTTTCATGGTTGTGGCGGTTAAGGCTATGACAGGTATGTCCCGGAGATTTTTATCTGACTTGATTATCTTTGTGGCTTCAAACCCATCCATGCCAGGCATTTGAATGTCCATAAGAATCAGATCAGGTTTATGTTTTTCAGCCTTTTCAACTCCTGCGGACCCATTTACTGCTTCGATGATCCTTATATTATAGCTGTCCAGGTATCCACTGACTACCCTACGGTTGGACTCTATGTCTTCAACAAGCAGGATCAGGGGATCATTGAATAGGACAGACATGTGCCCCCCTTCATCCTTCTGGTTCAGGTCACTAATTGCAGAAACCTGGATATTAGTCAGGTGTACTGTGAATGTTGATCCCTTCCCCGGTTCGCTCATGACCCCTATCGTTCCTCCCATGATATTTACCAGCCGCTGGGTGATTGTCAGTCCCAGACCAGTTCCCCCGTATCTGCGAGTACTCTGACCCTCTTTTTGACGAAATGGTTCGAAAATTATCTTTTGTTCCTTTTCCGGTATACCTATCCCGGTGTCAATCACTTCAATTTCGAGATTGACATGGCTCTGCTCTTTATTGGTATCCTCACTTTTGATATTGACCGTGATGCCGCCCTTGCTGGTAAATTTGATGGCATTCCCGATAAGATTGAACAATACCTGCCGTAACCTGGTTTCATCAAAAAGCAGGCTTTTAGGGAGCTTTGGATCTACATTTATATTGAATTCAAGTTTTTTCTCCAGGGTCATGATTGAGAAAATCTGCCTGATTTCCTCGATAATGCTGTAGGGATTAATCGGCTCGTAATTAATTTCAAGCTTCCCCGCTTCAATTTTGGACAGATCCAGGATATCATTTATCAACCCCAGCAATCCTTTGCCGCTGTTCCTTATTCCCGTTACATAATCATGATACCGTGGATCTCCCTTAAGCTGCTCATCAAGTATTTCAGAGAATCCCAGGATGGTATTCATAGGGGTTCTGATTTCATGGCTTATGTTAGCCAGGAATTCACTTTTTGCTTGGTTGGCCAGTTCAGCAGTGAGCTTTGCTATCTTAAGTTTTTCTTCTATTTCCTTCCTGTCCGTAATATCCCGAATAATACCTATAGCGTGCCATTGCCCTTTCATCCTGGTTGCCGACATCGAAAGTTCAACCGGGAATCTGTCACCATTTTTATTGAATGCTGAGAATTCCACAGTCTTTCCAATGGCATTCTCCATACCCTTCTTTATAAATTTAATGACCCCTTGCTTGTGGGCTTTATAAAATTCAGCTGGCACCAAAATATCATAATAATTTCTACCGGTAATTTCTTCCGCATTATATCCAAATATTTTTTCGGCTGACCTGTTCCAGAAAACAATCTTGCCCCCATTGTCGGTCATAATGATCCCGTCCTGTGCAGAGCTTGTTATATTATCCAATAATTCTTCTCTTTCTTTAAGTGCCTCATCTGCCTGTTTGCGTTTTGTAATGTCCCTTGCAATTCCAAGCACTTGGATTTTACCTCCCATCTTCACAGGATATGTAAGTATTTCAGCTATAACTTTTCGACCATCCTTTCTCTTTAAAATAAATTCATCCGGTCCGGTTGGTTTTCCCAGGGTATTCTTTGCTAAGAGTTTTAACGCTCGAAGAATCTGGGTTTTGCTCAGGATATTTAATTTTATGAAGCTCTTGCCTATTAGTTCTTCTCTGCTATAACCGAGCATATTCTCTGCAGCTTTATTACCATCAGTAAAGGTTCCTTTCATGTCATTAGTATAGATGGCATCTGGGGCAAAGTCGAATACTATTCTAAATCTCTCTTCTGATTGTTTCAGTACAGCTTCCACCTGTTTGCGTTCGGTGTATTCACCTATTTGCCTGGCAACTGTGTTTATCAGATCCCGTTCTTCTTCCAGGAAAGGCCCTTCAAACAAACCTGGTATTTCCTCAAGGTAATATATTTCAACCGAACCGGTGGTCTGCGAATTGACCATTATATCTGCCTGCAGCATCCATTTGGTCTTTCTGAAATTATCTGTTTTATAACTCTTTTTTTCAAGAATAATGCGGCTGCAAATAATTTCAGGATATTGCGAGCCGGATGGGAGTATATTCACAATAGCCTGATATACTTCATCCGGATTTACTCTTCTGGTTTCAATAATTTCAGAAATTCCATGAAGGCATTTCAGTTCTTTCATACGCTCATTAACATCCTTTTCTCTGAGTTTCCTACTGGTGATATCATGGGAAATACCAAATGTTCCAATGATTTTACCAGTATTATCAAAAAATGGCATTTTTGATGTTAGGACCCAGGTCTCCCTACCATCTTCCCATGTTTCTTTCTCTTCAATATCCAGTAAAGTTTTTCCTGTCTTTATGATTTTTTTTTCATCCAGGAGTGCCTTATCTGCATGTTCCCCTGAAAATAAGTCATGATCCGATTTCCCAATTAATTCATCCGGATCTTCGAATCCCTCTCTGGATGCAAATGATTTGCTGACTCTCAGAAATTTACTCTCAAGGTCCTTAAAGTATATATGATCAGGAATATTTTTCAAAAGTGTATTCACTAGGTAGTTTTCCTGTTCAAGTGCTTTGTGGGTCTCAATCAGCTTGCGTGTTTTATCCTCTCTTTCCCTCTTGCTTGCTTCAAGTTCTTCTCCCATCATATTTATACCCGTTGCCAATGCATCAAAAAGATCATTTTTGCCGTACATTTTCGCAGTTACTGAATAATCTTCAGCAGCGTAGCGCTTAATAACATCAAGCATTTCAAGTGTTTGAGTATCTGTTTTTTGATTCTTCATTGGTCTACCCATTATTGATCAATCATGCTGTCTGAGCCATTTTATTGCTTTTGCTTATTGCCATATTATCACTTAATTAATTCATCCAATTGACATGTTTATGTCTTCTGTACGGTTACCAGGTATTTTGAGATGGTTTGCATCAGAACCTCCTTACTTATAGGCTTGGTAATAAAATCATTACATCCTGATGACTCGATTTTCTGCCTGTCATCTTCCCTGGCAAAAGCCGTCTGGATAATGATCGGGATGTCCTGATTTAATTTACGGATCTCGTCGATGGCTTCATATCCTGACATGCCAGGCATCCTTATATCCATCAGTATCAATGAAATATCCTGATGATCCTTAAATTTATCAATGGCCTCCTTCCCATTTTTTGCCCAGATCAGATTGCAATTTGTATCCTGCAGGAGGGCTTCCAGGTAAATGAAGTTGCTCTCAACATCCTCTGCCAGAAGTATGGTGAATTCATCTAATTTTACTGAGACTTCGGGTGGTTTACTAATTTCATCTTCAGTACTCCCGCCAATCAGTGCCCGAAACGGGTGTGTAAAATAAAATTCCGTTCCCTTACCCGGCTCAGACTGGCACCACATACGGCCGCCAAGTAACTGAACGTAGGATCTGGAGATGGGCAGTCCCATGCCTGCACCGTCAGTCTGCTTCAGAAATGAATCCCCCGAATGTTCGAACCTGTCAAAAATTCTGTCCAGCCGGTCTACGGAAATTCCCCTGCCCGTGTCTTTAACAAAGAACTGCAGGCAGGCCTCACCTGTTTTAGTGTCTCCATCCTGCATGGTATAACCGAAAACAACGCTTCCGGAATCAGTGTATTTGATGGCATTCCCGATCAGGTTGGACAGAACCTGTTTCAATCTGTATGATTCGGTAATAATAGCGAAATCCTGTTCCTTCCTGCCTCTCTTTAAAAACAATTTCACCTCTGATTTATTTTTTACCCTCAGCTCCTCCTCGTAATATGTATACAGGTCAATGAGCAGATGATTGATGTTACATTCCGATTTTTTGATCGTCACTTCTCCCGATTCAATTTTAGCTACGTCAATTATATTGTCGATCAGGTTTATCAGATAATTTCCACTATCGTTGATGTGGCCGGTATATTCCTCCAGTTTTTCAGATGCAGGACCGTGTTCGGCAAGAAGTTCTGAGAATCCGATCAATGAATTCATGGGTGTCAGGATCTCGTTGGACATATTGGCCAGGAAGGCGGTTTTCAATTTTTCGGATTGTTCTGCCTTTTCCCTAGCCTGTATCAGTTCATCCTGGAATTTTTTGACCCTCAGCTCAGCATTTTTCCTGTCGGTCATATCCATGATCATTCCCGAAATGGTATCATTATCCAGGTTTGCGCTTAATATCACATGTTTTGTATTCCCGTTTTTAGTAAGATATTCAACTTCAAATTCCGGTACTACCCCAAATTCCTGCAATAGTCCCAACAACCTGTCCGAGTCACCGGAATTCTTGTAATAGATATGTATATTAGTATCTAATAACTCCTCCACTGAATCATATTCGAGCATTTCCCTGAGAGCTTCGTTTGCGAACAATATTTCTCCCTTCATGTTACTTATGAAGATCCCTGTCAGGGCATTATCAACCAGTTCCCTGTATTTTTCTTCTGATAATTCGAGTATTTTTTCTGCAGCTATTTTTTGTTCCAGCTGAGCGGTAAGTTCTTTTTTCCTTTCCTCAACCTGCTTTTGAAGGTTCCTGTTCAGATTGATCAGTTCAGATTCCTGATCAGCCAGTTCAATATTTTTCTGGACAACGGAATCATAGGTGGACAGTAGCAGATTCATTATCTGAAGGGGATTGGAACTGATCTGGTACTGTTTACCTGCAAAACTGACCTCCAGTTTCCGATCATCTTTATTTCCGGCCAGTAAATGCCTGTTCTCAAGTACCTGGTTGATCCTGGATAAAAGATAGCTTTCACTGAAAGTTTTCATCATATAGCTGTCAGCCCCGCATTCCAGGCCCCTTATCACATCGTTGGGGTCTGACAGTGAGGTGAGTAAAATAAAGGGTATGTCCCTTATCAGTTTATCTTCCTTGACTGTCCTGCAGAGAGTAAATCCGTCCATTACCGGCATGATGATATCAGAAATTACAAAAGCCGGCCTGTGTTTCCTGATAGCTTCCAATGCACCCTTACCATCTGTGGTGTGTATCACTGAGTAACCAAAACCCTCCAGCATGTGCCTTAAGTTCTCGGCCTGGGTGAGGCTGTCTTCTGCTATGACGACCAGCTTTTTGCTTACTGTTTCCTTAATCATCATCCTGATTTCTTTATGCTTTAATACTATATTTTTATGCCTACAACCAGTATATCGTCTAACTGGGGCACATCACCTTTCCAGTGATTCAGATCATTTTCGAGCAAGACCTTCTGGCCTTCCATCGGAATATCCTGCAGACTCAGTAAAAGATCCTTGAAACACCTGAGTTTGTATTTCTTATCATCTCTCCACCCGAACTGATCAATATAACCGTCTGAGAAAATATATAATGAATCGCCTGTTGCAATTTCTATCTCCTGGTTTATAAACGATGGATCATTCCCCCTGTGGTAGGACAGGGTCATGTGGTCGGCCTTTAATTCAATCATATTGTTATCCCTGATTATTATTAAAGGATTGAAAGCCCCGGAAAATTGAAGAGTATACTTATCATAATCAATACATAATAAGGCAATATCCATTCCATCAGAAGTTTCCCCTGATATGCCTCTCTGACCCAGCGCTTTGATAACCCTCTCACGCAGATCATTCAGTATTAAATCCGGCCTGACAATCCCGTGATTGTTCACTATCTCATCCAGGAATGCCATACCCATGATACTCATCAAGGCTCCGGGTACTCCGTGTCCTGTACAATCGGCAGCAGCCATAATTACCCTGCTCCCTTTTTGTGATACCCAGTAAAAATCACCACCGATAATATCCCTGGGTTTATACAAAATGAAGTACTCCTGAAAAATCCTGTCAATAATTTCCTTCTTTGGCAGGAGTGCTGATTGGATACGGCTGGCATACGTGATGCTGTCTGTGATATCTTTTTTTTGAATTGTAATTTCATCCCTTTGTTTCAGTGCGATATCACGCTGTGTTTCAATGGCCTCCCTGTGTGTTTCTATTTCTTCTTTCTGAAGATCAATTTCCCGGCTTTTCAGGTCCATATCTTTCTGGATCGAAATGAATCCCTTTCTCATTCCCACCTCTTCATTCACATCCCTGAGGAAGAGGTAGTGGACCGGGTTGTCTTTGTTATTATTGCAGATCAATGTCAGTTCAACATAGAATTCCTCCTCATTCCTGTCCTTTAATACCCAGCCCGTCCTGGTGTATCCTGTGCGTGATACATCCCTGAAAATTCTTTGCTCGTAGTCCTCAGATGATTCTCCACCCGGCTGAATTCCAGGTGAGAACCCCGCCAGGCTGAATATATTCCCCTTAACTGTAGAAATACCATTCAGTAAATTCACGGCAGCTTTATTTGTCTGTATGACAGTTTTCCCCTGCAATACGATCAGTGAATCTTCCGACCGGTCGAACAACTGGCATATTGATTCATCCTGTTTCATTAATGTATCTTTTCATCATCTCCACCAACCCGGCGGAATTTACCGGTTTGGACAAAAAATCGTTGCATCCTGCCTCGATGGCCTTTTCCTTTACTTCATCCATAGTATAGGCCGAAACTGCCAGTACAGGAATTTTCTTATTTATTTTTCGTATTTCACGCGTTGCAGTGATCCCATCCATGACCGGCATACGCATATCCATGAGAACCAGGTCGGCATGCTTCCCGGATTTAAAGAATTCAACCGCTTCCATCCCGTCTTTTGCCCATATGATCTCAGTGCCGGTTCCCACAAGAAGGGCTTCTATCAGCTTAAAATTAAACAGGTTGTCTTCGGCTACCAGTATTTTCCTATCAGACAGGCTCTTTTGTTCGGTATCAGGTAACTTTTCTTCCGCTATCGTTTCAGATGCTCCTGCAATTTTCATTGGAATTGTAAAATAAAATTCAGAACCTCTGCCTGGTTCGGATTCTACCCGGGTTTCCCCCCCCATCAACTCCACGAGCTTTTTACAAATGGATAACCCGAGTCCTGCCCCGCTGTATAATTTCGTTTTGGTCTCCTCTGCCTTTCTGAACCTTTCAAAGACATATCGTTTTTGTTCATCAGTTAAACCAACACCTGTATCTTTCACGTGGAATTGAATGTACTTATTCAGGATTGTATATCCAAGCTCAACGGTACCCTTCTCAGTAAATTTAAATGCATTGTCGAGTAACCTGGACAAAACCTGGTAAATTCTTAAGGGATCGGAAATGACAGTAAGATCAGTTCCTTTGGGGCCAGGTACCAGTTTAAATGAAATTTGATTTTTTTCACGCGTGGACAGTTCTGCTGAGAATTTAGTGTATACATCCTCCAGCAATTTATTAACAGGGCATCTCTTTTCATGCATAATGACCTGTCCGGCTTCAATTTTTGCCAGATCCAGGATATTCTCCACCAGGTTAAGCAGTTCATAGCAATTTTTTGAGATCCTTACTATGAATTCCGACTTTTTTTCAGGGGTCAGTGATATGTTTGAGAGAAGACTTGAAAACCCAATGATTGCATTCATTGGTGTCCTGATTTCATGGGACATGTTTGAAAGGAATGTCGACTTCAGATGATCCGATTCCTCGGCCCGGTCCCTGGCTTCCCTGAGTTCCTCCTGGTATTTCAGCTCCTTCTCCTCCGTCAATTTTCTTCCTGATATGTCCATGATCATTCCTGAAACTGTCTTGTTTTTTAAAACAGCATTGAGTATCATCCATCTTTCACCCCCGGAAGCCGTCACCATTTTTACTTCGAAGTTTTTAACCTGTCCGGATGTACCGAGTTTCTGGACCAGGGAATCAAACGCTTCACGATCCTGAAACAGCGATCCAAATCCCCGCTTATTAATTATCCCGGAACTGTTGTATTCTAATGCCCGGCATAAAGCTTCGTTAATTAGCAAAATCTCTCCTGAGGTGTCAACACTGAATACTCCGACCAATGCATTTTCAACCAGCAGGCGGTATTTTTTCTCAGATTCCCTGATACCTGATTCGACAAGCTCCCGTTCATGGATCTGATCCTGAAGATCCCTGGTCCTTTCATCGACAAGTATTTCAAGGGATTTTCTTAAAGTATTCAGCTTCGCCTGGGTTTCTGTGAGTTTTGTTGTCCTTTCCACCACCCCTTCGTAGGTGGAGAGCAACATATTGAGTATCTGGTACCGGGAAGAATTGACCAGGTATTTTTTCCCTTCGAACAGCACATCAATATTCTCCTGTTCAAACCTGTCCCCGGGGTTGTCATTTTTGTGTAAAACCGTGTTTATCCTGCTGATCAGCTGACCTTCCTCGAAGGGTTTCATGATATAATTATCGGCTCCGCTCTCGAGCCCCTTCATGACATCCTCCACATCTGACAGAGAAGTCAGCAAAACGACCGGTACGCTTCTCAGCTTCCGGTCAGATTTCACGGACCTGCAAAAATCATAACCAGACATTCCGGGCATGATGATATCAGACAATATCAGATCAGGTCTTTTCTTTTTAACCATTTCCATGGCTTCTTCACCATTTCTGGCATGTATGGCAATGAAACCATTGGCCTCGAGCATCATTTTAATACTTTCTGCCTGGGTCAGGCTGTCTTCAGCAAACAATATCAGCTTGTTCCGGTCCATATACATGCCTGATTCTTTCTATTTTGAATTTTTAATCAAATATTGATTCAGCATTGGCAGTAACTGGTCAAAATCTATGGGCTTGGCAAAATAGGCATCACAACCTGCTTCCTGACTTTGCCGCATATTCTGTTCCATGGCAAAAGCCGTTACTGCAATTACCGGCAGTTCTTTCCGGAATTTCTTTATATGCCTGGTGGCTGCATATCCGTCCATTACCGGCATTTTTACATCCATTATAACCAGGTCGATCGAATCATCCTTACGGCATTGGTCGACCCCTTCCTGGCCATTCTTTGCCCAGATGAGATGTACACCTGTTTCTTCAAGGCCATACTTGAGCAAGGTGAAGTTTGATTCTTCGTCTTCAACAATAAGTATCGTTTTATCCTTCCAGTCAGGCTTTTTGGATTCAGTGTCTGCGGGGGATTCATCTTTGGTTACGCTTTCTCCTTTGTCAATTGGTATGGTAAAAAAGAATGTCGATCCATGGCCGGGTTCAGAATCGACCCACATATCCCCGCCCATCAACCTTATCAGGTTTCTGGAAATGGTCAGACCAAGTCCGGCGCCCCCGTAAAGCTTCATTTTGTCCTCTATTTTCATGAATCGGCCAAAAACAATATCAAGCTGATGCGCCTCTATCCCGATTCCTGTATCCCTGACATAAAATTCAAGGAAATCAGGTGCCGTTCCGGAGGATTTCAGCAGGTAACCGATTTCAACCGATCCTTTTTCAGTATATTTCAAGGCATTATCAATCAGGTTTGATAAGACCTGTTTCAGCCGGTACGGGTCTGTGGCAATTATAAATTCATCAGCATTTACCCGGCCGGTTTTTATCTCAATTGATCCCTTCCCCATTTTCAACTTCTGATCCTCAAAACTCATAAGAAGTTCTTTAATGATTTTATTTACAGAACATGCTGAATTCCTGATCTGTAACAATCCCGATTCTATTTTTGAAATGTCAATAATATCATCGATCAGGTGCAGCAACCTGTCACCGCTGGTCTGGATCATCTGTATGTAACTGCTTCGCTGGTCTACAGTAATACGGTTTCTTGAAAGGAGATCAGAAAAGCCAATGATGGCGTTCATCGGGGTCCTTATCTCGTGAGACATATTCATCAGGAAGGCAGATTTCAGCCGGTCTGCATTCTCAGCTTTCACCCTGGCTTCCACCAATTCATTTTCAATCATTACCTGCCTGGTAATGTCCTGTATAGTTCCGACCAGTCTGACGACTTTCCCGCTTTCATCCCTGAAATTCTCTGACTTTTTACGAACATGCCGCAGCTGTCCGTCCGGCCTGATGATACGGTGTGCAAAATCGAATGGAATTCCCTTCTCTGCAGATTCATTGAAGGCTTTCCTGACCATCTCCCTGTCCTCGGGATGTACGAAGTTCAGATGAGCATCAAAGCCAGGTTCTATCTGATCAATTTCCAATCCAAATATTCTGAATACCTCATCTGACCATGTCAGCTTATTCTCTGCCAGGTCCATTCCCCAGCTACCGAGCCAGGCAATATGTTGTGCCTGCTTTAAACCCATTTCGCTCTTCTGCAGGGCGATCTCGGCTTTCTTGATCTCAGTTATGTTGCGGTCGATACTCAATATGCCGGACAATACTCCTTTTTCATCCAGCAGGGGCACTTTTGTTGATAACATCCACAGATCGTTACCTTTGCCATCTTTCATAAATACCTCATATTTTAAAACTGGCTTGCCGGTATCGACCACCTCCCTGTCTGTGCTTATGTTCTGACGGACAAGTTCTTCCGGGAAAAAATCCTGGTAGGTCTTACCGGACACCTCCTCCTGGGAACCGGCACCCAGCAGGGCGAGATGGGCATCATTGTTGAGAACATAACGCAAATTTTTATCTTTCAGGCAGATGTAATCCGGTGAATTATTGATCACCGCACTCAGGAGGCTGTGCTTTTCCTTACGTTCTTTTTCGGCCCTGAGGCGGATGATAATTTTGATCAGGTTCTGGTTAATGGCCTGAAGGAGCTGGATCTCTTCTTCCATGAATGGTCCGCTGAACTCGTCCGGCCTTTCTTCCAGGTATGCTACCTCAATGCTGCCGGATTTTTTATTCCTGATTACCATATCCGAACGTAAGGTCCACTCCGTCTCCCTGAAATTATCCGATTGTATTGTTTCTCCCTCGAAGATGATCCTGGCCGCAGTAATTCCCGGGTACTGCAAGCTACCCTGGATCAGTTGTAATGTTTTTTTAAAGATTTCCTGCAGTGTGATTCCAGGCTGCGTACTGATCTCGTCAATGCCATACAGGCAGTGGAGCTCCTTATTGCGTTCATTCAGGTCAAATGTTCTTTTTTTGAGTTCGGCAGTGGCCTGCCTGTTTGCCTCAATGATCTCAATATCATGTAAGGCAAAAGCCAGATCCCCAGCCACCTCTTCCAGGAGCTCATGTTCCCCCTCATCAGACAGGTACTCCGCCTGGAGATTCACCACGATGATCCCGTAAATCTTGTCCCCGTATCTCATTTGGACGGACAAGGAACATGCTTCCTCTTTGCCTCCGGCAAGCGGACAGTCTCCGCATTCAGAAACAGGGTTTTCGGTGACCAGTATTTTCTTGCTTTTCACAGCCTGGGTGCAACACCTGGGCCATTTCCCATTTTTCAGGTTTTTTATAAGTATTTTGTATTCGGCTCCGATACCAGCCTGGGCCACCTCTTCCACCTTATCATCGTTGCCCAGGATCATGCCCCATACCAATTCATAGCTCCTGCTTTCCATGAGCAGTTTGCAGGCCTGCCGGATCAGCTTTTTTTTATCTTTCTCCTTCACGATTAACTGGTTTATCTTCCTGATGGCCTGTAGCTGGGCGTTTAATCGTTGTACTTTTAATGTTCGTTTATCAACTTCCTCCTGGAGATTTTTGTTCAGAATCTCCAGTTTGCTCCGGGTTGCTTCCAGTTCCTCATTTGCATTTTCAAGTTCCCGGTTTTTCTGAATTGAAGTTTCATAAGTCGATAACAACAGATCCAGGATCTGTAAGCGATTTGAATTTATCTCGTAGATTTTCCCTGCGAAAAATATTTTCAAATCCACTTCTGAAAATTGGCCCTTCCTTAATTCTGCGTTTGCCACAATCCTTCTCAATTGTGTCAAAAGAAATTTTTCCTGGTAAGGTTTGGTAATGAAATTATCCGCTCCACTCTCCAGGCCCCTGATGATATCCACTGGATCTGACAGGGCCGTAATAAGGATAACAGGAATGTCCTTGATCTCCTCCTTTGATTTTACCATGCGGCACAGTTCATAACCGTCTATCTCCGGCATCATGATATCGGACATGATAAGAACCGGTTTCTCCCGCTGGATTATCTCCCATGCTTCCTTCCCGTTTTGTCCATGCAAAACAACGTAGTCCTCTTTTTCAAGGATATATTTCAGCTGTTCGGCCTGGGTTATGCTGTCCTCAGCTATTACGATCAGCTTTCTGGTCTGGATCGGGCTGTCTTCAGCAATAATGGTTTTTATTTTCGCTGATTTATCCATTTAAGTATATTATAATCTTATCTGCTCTCGCTTTGTGCATTTTTCATTTCTTCACCAGTTGAACAATCATTCTTGCGATCTCCTCAGGTGGTAAAACATAGCTTGCGGCTCCTATTTTATTTGCAACTCCCGGCATACCATATATTACCGAACTGGCTTTATCCTGTGCTATGGTTACAGCTCCCAGGTCTCTCATCAGTTTTAATTCATTCGCTCCATCTTTACCCATGCCGGTCAGTAAAATGCCCATTGCATCCGAACCGTAACTTTTTGCAGTACATTTAAAAAGATGTGATACTGAAGGGCAATAGTCATCGCCGGGATTATTATCCGATAACTCTATGATCCCGTTTGATGAAATGCCCAGTTGAAAATCATCAGGGGCCACATATATAATGCCAGGCTCAGCCTTTGCATGGTTGGTTGCCTCATAAATTTTATGTCCCGTTGATATAACCAACCAATCGATAAATCCTTTCAAAAAGCCTTTGGAAATATGCTGCACCAGGAGGATGGGTACAGGAAGGTCTTTGGGGAGCCTTGAAAGAATATTCTGAATAACGGGCGGACCCCCTGTTGAGGTCCCGATAGCCACTATCCTGACATCTGTCTTTATTTGCTTAATTTCCCTTCCCTCCGGTACCTGTTTTTCTTTTATACGACCGGTCCTTGCCCAGCGCTTGATGAGTCTGACCTCTGACATGGCCTTAACTGTACTGATCAGTTCGAGTGCCGTCCTGTTATAGTCAGGATGGCCGATACCTCTTGGTTTATTCATTATGCCAACTGCTCCGACTTCGGTTGCCCTGTAGGTCTTTCGTACCTCAGATGGTGACCAGGAGGCAGTTACCACAATAATAGGTATCGGATTGGTCTCCATGATGATCCTTGTGGTTTCCAATCCGTCCATTTCGGGCATATCCATATCCATGGTGATCACATCCGGCCTGTTTTTCTCCAGGAATTTAAGTGCCAGTATTCCATTTTCTGCTGTCCCGATCACCTCAATCTGTGGATCAGAATTCAGAATATACGCCAGAAGATCCTGGACTGACCTGGAATCGTCGATGATTAAAACCTTTATTTTATCAACCGGCATCATTTATTAGTTACTCAAGTTTCCTACTTGATAAATTGTTGATAATGAATTAGATAAGTTAGTAAAAAATGTTGCATGCCGTAGCTTAATTAGCTATATTTGAGTTAGTTAGAACACAAATAGACATGCAACACATGAAAATTACGAAAAATTTAGGAGAATTTCAAAGATTCATCGAAGACGATAGCAAAACAGGCGCATGCCTGGAAGACACATTAGGGTTCTTTGACATACAGCGCATATTCGGGCAGTTTGAATCGGTCAAACATAGTGGTATCAGGGCAACCCTGATCCTGACAACCCTGCTGGTCATGTTGTTTTACAGAAATAGGAACATCCACAGTTATTTTTCCCGACAGTATGGGAAACTTACGGATAGAGATGGCAGCAAGAATCCATATTATGATCTGCTTGGTAACGAGAATATCTGTTGGCGATCGATCCTGTATCTGTTTGCAAAGCGGTATCTGAGTCTCTCGGGACGGATAACTGATTATAGCGGCAAGGTCAGGGCTCTGATATTCGAGGACAGTTCAACGGAGAAAAGAGGGAAAAAGATAGAAGGTGTAAGCAAGATACATGACCATGTTACCGGTCGGTTTATTTTAGGTTACAAGATTCTGGTATGTGGTTATTGGGATGGTGGCAACTTTATCCCTGTTGATTTTTCCTTGCATCGCGAGCGCGGTGGTGAACTTGACAAGGCACGGGGTAAACGCAACCGAGCAAGGCGGAAAGCAAAGCAAGCTGAACTGGCTTACCGGGAGCACAGAGAGCAACATTTGGAGAAAAGAGCAATACTGAACTCACTTAGAGATGAATTGGATTCTTGTTCAAAGAAGACCACCGAGTTGGAATTTGAGAAGCAGGAAAAACGGGTTGCCCATTCTAAAAAGAAGCAGTCGAGGCTTCGGGGGAAGATGAAACATACACAGGCCATCTTAGAAGAAAAGGAAATGCTGGTCAGCAAGAAAGAGAAGAAAGCACCATTATACGGCCTTACTCCTGCACAGCAGCGTAAGCAGTTCAGGAAGAACAGAGATAAGGATAGCCCCGGATATATGCGGAGATCAGAAGCAGATATGAGCAAAGCTCAGAGTGTCATCAATATGTTAACCAGAGCGGTAAAGAGAGGGTTTGTTTTTGATTACGTTCTGTTTGACAGTTGGTTTTTCTCTAAGGAGATCCTTGCCCGCATAGAATCGTTCCGCACCAAAAGCATTAAACTCATTGCCATGATTAAGATGGGAAAGACTTTATACCGGGATTGCCTTAGTGATAGAGAAATAGACGCAGCCGCACTGAGAAAACAGTACCGCAAGAAAGCAAAACGTAACCGGAAGTTTAATGCCACATACATTATGGTTCCTGTCAGGTACGATAACCGCAGGGTGAACTTGTTCTTTGTAAAGCTGGGGTCCAGGAGCAAATGGAAGGCCTTTATCACCAATGACCTGGAGTTAGGATTCAACAGGCTTATGGAGACTTATCACATAAGATGGAGCATAGAGGTGTTGTTTTATGGAAAGCAAAAGATTATGCAAAGTACTGTACATATGAATTAAGATAAACTTATCGAGACCAACCATTAACATGCTTTAGCTTTACATAAACACTTTACATAAATAAGGGACATTCTGGGACATGTATCTTTTC
>JADHVS010000077.1 GCA_016783865.1 Bacteroidales bacterium | reverse complement strand
ACTCTTAAGGAAGATAACCTTGGTATTCACATACACTGCAATCTTAGTGGATGTTGATCCGGGATTAATAGCGAGAATATGATGTAGTGCCATAATAATATTTTTCGTGAATCGTGAATCGTGAATCGGAAAACGAAAAACGAGGAACCTGTTTCTATTCAAGCGCTGCTGCCAGGGCGATTGACATCAGTTTACTCTGATCGGAGTCGGACCTGCTGGTCAAAACTACCGGTACACTGGCTCCCATAATAATGGAAGCTGAAGTGGCTCCTCCCAGAAATATCATTGATTTGTATAAAATATTACCACTGTTCAGATCAGGAGCTAAAAGCAAATCAGCGTCACCTGCGACGTCTCCTTCTATTTTTTTATGTTCAGCAGCTTGTTTTGAAACAGCAATATCCAGGGCCAGGGGACCATCAATAATACAACCATTAATCTTACCCTGTTGATTCAATAGTTTGATCTGTCCGGCATGAACCGTAGATTCAATACTATCATTGACCATCTCAATCGGACCAAGGACTGCCACTTTGGGATTCATTTTTCCGAGCCTGTGGAATACCTCTACAGCATTCAGAATGATACTGATTTTATCTTTAAGTCCGGGTTTAATGCTCATGGCTGCATCCGTGATCCCCAATAATTTATGATATCCGGGCATTTCCATGAAGGCAAAATGACTTAACATGTCTCTTTTCCTTATTCCTTTCTTTTTATCCAAAATGGCCTTTAGCAGGGGAGCAGTCGGGACCATACCCTTCATCAGGATATCTGCTTCGCCATTCCTGATGATATCAACCGCTTTACTGCAAGAAGAAACAGGATCAGGATCATGAACCACCTCAATGTTTTCCAGGCTGAAATTGATCGATTCGGACATTCGTTTAATCTGGTCTGAATCTCCTATTAACACCGGTTCGATTATTCTCTCGTGAAAAGCTTTCTGAATGGCCTTTAATACAGGTGGGTCCTGGGCAGCAGCAATGGCAATCCTTTTCGACTTTTTTGTTTGTGCAGTTTGAAAGAATTCCTCCAGAGTCAACAGTTCCATTCAGATCATTTTAAGTTAAACCACCGCATGAAGAGATATCTCAGAGAAACTAAATATCAAATAAAAACATTTCACTTCCCGACCAACCTGAGGGTGTCTTCAGCAATCGTGAGTTCCTCATTAGTTGGGATAACCATTACAATAACTTTCGAAGAATCGGTACTAATGATTGCTTCTTTTCCCCTGAGACCTTCGTTCTTGGAACTATCGAGTTCCAGTCCCAGGAATTCGAGATTTTTACAGATCTCTCGCCTTGAATAGGGTGCATTTTCTCCAATACCTCCGGTAAATACAATGACATTCACCCCACCCATTGCTGCAGCGTATGAACCAATATATTTTCGTATCCTGTAGTGATACATATCAAGACCTAAGGCTGCCCGTTCATTCCCTTTTTTGGCCTCTTCATCAATTTCCCTCATGTCGGAAGATACGCCGGTTACCCCGAGCATTCCACTGTGTTTGTTGATAAGTGTGTTGGTTGTTACCGGACCAATCTCCTCCTTTTTCATGATATACATCAGAACACCCAGATCAAGATCCCCGGTGCGGGTTCCCATTATCAAACCCTCAACCGGTGTCAGTCCCATTGATGTATCTACTGATTTCCCGAATTGGATGGCTGCCATGGAGGCACCATTCCCCAGGTGGCAGGTGATGGTCTTTAACTCACGGATATCCTTATTTAATATTTCTCCGGCTCGTTTTGATACATACCGGTGACTGGTCCCGTGAAATCCATATCTTCTTAAACCGTATTTCAGATAAAGGGGATAGGGGATGGCATACATGTAAGCATGTTGTGGCATAGTTTGATGAAATGCCGTATCGAAAACGCCTACCTGGGGCACTTCAGGAAGGAGTTCCTTGATGGCCAGGATACCTTTCAGGTTGGGCGGATTGTGAAGCGGGGCAAGGTCGGCAACTTCTTCGATTTTTTCAATTACTTCGTCATTAATAAGTACACTGTCGTGAAATTTTTCACCACCATGTACGACCCGGTGCCCGACCGCATCAATTTCATCAAAGCTTTTCAGACTTCCTCTTTTTTTACTTGTCAGGATTCCAAGCACATATTCGATACCGGCCTGGTGATCAACGATTTCCCCTTCCAGTTTTACACTCTCACCCTTCTGAGTTTCATGTATAATATATGAGCCGTGCAAACCTATCTTATCAACAAGACCTTTAGCTAAGGCAACTTTCTTTGTCATATCAAATAACTGATATTTGATGGATGAACTTCCGCAGTTTAATACAATGATCTTCATTTAGAGTGTATTGAAAATGTATATAGTTATAGATTAAATTCTATTACGTTTATGGCCTGACTTATGATCTTTTCATTTTCATAATTGTAGAAACCCCGACTTACTTTCCTTCCCAGCAGGTTGGCACGCACAAGTCTTTTAATTATGGGAGATGGTTTGAACTTATCTGTTCCAAATTCCAGGTACAGGTTATCCATCCATTTCTGTACCTTATCAATCCCAACCCTGTCGGCCAGTTCGAAAGGACCCAGCTGAAGGCCGAATCCCAGCTTCATGGTTTCATCAATGCAACTCACCGAGGCAACCCCTTCCATCAATAATTCACAGGCTTCGTTTATCAGGGGAACAAACAGCCGTGTACTTATATTCCCTGGTGATTCAACGAGGGTTATAGGTCGCTTATCGAGCATCTTAACAAACCGAACGGTAAAGTCCAGGGCAGAATCGCTGGTTTGCAAGCCCCTGATCACTTCAACGATTTTAACTTTTGAGGCTGGTGTTATGAAATTTAGTCCGACAGCCCTTTCCGGATGCCTTAAAACGGATGCCAGATCCGAAATCATGAGGGTCGCATTATTTGAGGCTATGATAGTATCTTCGGATACCACCGATTCTATTTTTTTAAAGACATCCATCCTGTAGGGTACGGATGATCCTCTTTTCTTGATGTTGATGGATTCAATGATCATCTCACAATCTTTGATTTCATTGTAATCGGTTGAACCCTTAATTCTTGACATGACAGCTCGTTTTTCACTTTCAGTCAATCCCCATTTATTGATCACCTTATCCAGCGAAGCTTCAATTTCCTTTATTATTTCTCCAATCCTTTCTGCAGACAGGTCGATGAAGACGACATCCAGTCCATGCTGACTAATGAGACGAACTATTTGCTGACCCATATTACCACATCCGACGACGCCTACCTTTTTCAAACCTCCATCTTTGGTTTTCTTGATAGTTCTCTTTAAACTATAATCTGCTAATGATTCTGCCATTTTGTTTATTTAACTCTTGAATATAATATTTGATTAGATTACTTGTATTAACGGGCTTTTGCCCGGTTTGTTATATGCATCCCGGATCCGTCGGCTAAAGCCAACGGCAATTGATCACTGATCCCCGTAAGCCTGGTTGGCTGTAATAGCAACCATGTTTACAATATCGCTTACTGAACATCCCCGTGAGAGATCATTGATGGGAGCTGCCATCCCCTGAAGGATGGGACCAATAGCTTCTGCATGAGCCAGTCGCTGGACCAGTTTATATGCGATGTTACCCACATCCAGGGATGGAAAGATCAGCACATTTGCCTTTCCTGCAATCTCACTACCCGGTGCCTTTTTATTTCCTATGGATTCAATGATTGCCGCATCGGCCTGTAATTCACCATCTATTTTCAGATCAGGATTCATCTCCTTTGCAATCCTTGTGGCATTGACAACCTTGTCAACCAGATCATGCTGAGCACTGCCTTTCGTAGAAAAACTTAACATGGCAATGCGTGGTTCAAATCCTGCAATGGCTATTGTTGTCTTTGCTGTAGCAACGGCTATTTCAGCCAGCTCCCGTTCGTCGGGATCAGGATGAACTGCACAATCTGCAAATACCAGCAAGCCATCCTCTCCAAATTCCTTGTCTTTCAGGATCATTATGAACGCTCCGGATACCACGCTGATGCCAGGCAAGGTCTTGACAAACTGAAAGGCTGGTCTGAGTACATCTCCTGTAGCATTCATGGCTCCTGCTACTTCTCCATCAGCATCCCCTGCCTTGATCATCATGGTTCCCAGGTATAATGGATCTTTGATCAGTTCCAGGGCGGCATCTGCGGTCAGCCCCTTATGCCTGCGCAACTCAACCATCAGGGATACATATTCATCAATTTTGCTATGCTGCTCCGGGTCGATGATTGTTGATCCTTCGATGGCAGATAAATTATACTCAGAAGCCATTTGTTGGATTTTATCCTTCTTGCCAATTAAAATGATTTGGGCGATTCCTTCTTTCAGAATTTCATTAGCGGCCTTAAGTGTTCTCTCTTCAGTTCCTTCGGGCAACACTATCCGCATATTATGTTGCTTTGCTTTGGACTTAATTTGTTCTAGTAAATTCATTGATATACAGCTATTTACGTATTGTTAGATCTCATTTTAAAGATAACCAGAATATTTGTTATTACAAATGAGGAAACCTAGATTTAGATCATTTTTATTTAGTGTTATACAACTGGTGGTCTAAGTCAATTTTATTGAATATTTTTTTAAGTATTTTTGATGGTTTATTTAACGTGAGTCGTGAGTCGTAAGTCGTGAGTCGGAAGAAAAAGAAGAAGATGGAAAAGATTGCTGAAAATGATTTGATGGCCCTTGGAGGGAGGCTTAAGGGGGATGTGGTATGGGATCATCCTACCCGTATCATGTACGCTACAGACGCCTCCGTATACCAGGAACTTCCCCTTGGACTTGTACGTCCTGCCTCAGAAAATGATGTAGTAGAGATTGTCAGGTTTGCTCATGACAGGTCGGTGCCTGTTATCCCAAGGGGTGCTGGCACTTCTCTGGCCGGTCAGGTTGTTGGAAATGGATTGGTGGTGGATTTTTCAAGATTTATGAACAGTATCCTTGAGTTTAACGCTAATGAGAAATGGGTGAAGGTTGAGCCGGGTGTGGTTCTGGATGAACTGAACCTGTTCCTCGAACCTCACGGACTCTTCTTTTCTCCTGAAACATCAACTTCTAACCGGTGCAATATTGGTGGCATGCTGGGTAATAATTCCTGTGGGTCCCATTCCCTCATTTATGGTACAACACGTGATCATGTCCTCTCCACTCGCACGGTCCTTTCTGATGGAAGCATAGTTGATTTTAAGCCCGTAAATGAAACTGAATTCAAGGAAAAGTGTCAACTCGAAACGCTGGAAGGTAACCTGTACAGGAATATAAATGAAGTGCTGAACAATCCTGAGAACCAGAAAGAAATAAATGAAGGATTTCCTCATCCCGATGTTAAAAGAAGGAATACTGGTTATGCACTGGATGAATTGTTAAGTTTAAAACCGTTTAATGAATCCGGATCATACTTTAATTTCAGCAAGCTGATAGCAGGATCTGAAGGTACACTTGGGCTGGTAACCTCTGTTCAGCTTGACCTGGATCCTTTACCACCTAAGGAAAAGGGACTGGTGTGTGTACACTTTGAATCTGTTTTTGAGGCCATACGCGGCAATATGGTAGCCTTAAAGTATAATCCTGGTGCTGTTGAATTGATGGATAAAACGGTACTGGATTGCGCAGCACAAAACATCAGTCAGAGAAAAAACAGATTTTTCCTGCAAGGAGATCCGGGTGCTATTTTAATCATTGAATTTGCGAGGGAAACAAAAGGGGAGATCCATGAATCCGCAGACGGTATGGTAGCGGAGATGATGGAGAAGAACCTGGGTTTTCATTATCCTAAAATCTTCGATGCTGATATTCAGAGGGTTTGGAGCCTTAGAAAAGCAGGCCTTGGTTCATTGGCAAACATTCCGGGTGATGGCAAACCGGTATCGGTCATTGAAGATACCTCCGTTCCCGTAGAAAAGCTTGAGGAATATATCCAGGATTTTCAGGAAATCACAAAAAAACATGATTTTGATACCGTCTACCATGCGCATATTTCGGTTGGGGAGCTTCATATAAGGCCTGTGCTCAATCTGAAAGATCCGGCTGATGTCAGGAGATTCAGATCCATTGCATTGGATACAGCGCATCTGGTAAAGCGGTACAGGGGATCTTTGAGTGGAGAACATGGAGATGGGCGGGTAAGGGCTGAATTTATACCTATCGTAATTGGAGAAGCGAATTATGAGCTGATGAGGTTGGTGAAAAAAACCTGGGATCCTGAAAATATTCTTAATCCTGGAAAGATTGTCGATCCTGAGCCCATGGATACCCACCTTCGGTATATGGCAGGACAAATTGTCGAGGAGCCGAAAACGGTTTTTAATTATGATGCAGTAGGAGGCATCCAAAGGCTGGCAGAAAAATGTAATGGTTCTGGTGATTGCAGGAAATCAGCATTAATGGGAGGAACCATGTGTCCCAGTTATATGGCTACCAAAGATGAAGGTACAACCACCAGGGCCAGGGCCAATATTTTACGGGAGTTCTTTACCGGTACCAGTTATCCGCAGATCACCGACAGGGAGGTGTACCAGGTACTCGACCTTTGTCTGTCGTGTAAAGGTTGCAAGTCTGAATGTCCTTCCAATGTCGATATGGCCAAAATGAAAGCAGAGTTTCTGCAAAACTTCTACGATCGCCATGGTATTCCACTAAGGGCCAGGATGGTAGCCTACATTTCAAAGATCCAGTCACTGGGTGCCCTGGTACCCGGCTTCTTCAATTTTTTGATCCGGAACAGGTTCGTATCGGGATTATTTAAATCTGTAGTTGGATTTGCACGTGAAAGGAGTATACCCCCGCTGCATAGTAAAACACTCAGGGAATGGTGTAAGAAAAATCTCGGATCGCTCAATGATTCAATTGAAGAATCAAGGGGCACGTTATATTTCTTTATTGACGAGTTTACCAATTATACCGACACGCCGATTGGAATCACTGCCATTAAGCTTTTAACAAGGCTGAAATTCAAAGTGTTTATTGTCAATCACGCCCATAGTGGCCGGACCTTTTTCTCGAAGGGCTTGCTAAGAACAGGCAAAAAACTTGCAGTACGGAACGTGGAGGTTTTTAAGGACCTGGTAAATGAGGAGGTACCCCTGGTAGGCTTGGAACCCTCAGCCATACTGGCTTTCCGGGATGAGTACCCTGAACTGGTTGAACCGGAATTAAGGCAGGATGCACATAAACTTTCCCAGTATACCTTCACCATTGAAGAATTTCTCATGCAGCAGATGGAGAGAGGGGTGATCAAAAAGGAACAATTTACTGGTGAATCACGGCATATTCTGTTCCATGGACATTGTCAGCAAAAGGCTGTAGCATCAACAACTCCCACAAGTTATATACTTTCCTTTCCGGAACAATATACGGCCGAGGAAATTCCTTCCGGTTGTTGCGGCATGGCCGGGTCATTTGGTTTCGAGAAGGAACATTATGACCTTTCAATGAAGGTTGGGGAACTGGTATTGTTCCCGGCTATAAGAAAAGCCTCTGATGATTCGCTCCTTGCTGCACCGGGAACCAGTTGCAGGCATCAGATATCGGATGGGACCCGGCGTGAAGCATTGCACCCTGTAGAGATATTGTATAAAGCACTGATAGACTAGCTCTGATCTAGACCTTTAATTCTTCCCCTTCTGATTTGGCTATTACCACTGCCCCGCAACTGTCGCTCCAGACATTAACGCAGGTCCTGAACATATCGAGAATCCTGTCGACAGCCAGGATCAAACCTACACCTTCCAATGGGAGCCCTACAGCTGTAAGGATAACCGTTATCATTACTAATCCGGCCATGGGAATAGCCGCCGCCCCGATAGATGCAAGCAAAGCTGTAACTATTATTATAAGTTGCTGTACTACAGTCATTTCCACACCATAAGCCTGAGCGATAAACATGGCCGCGACACATTCGTAGAGTGCTGTTCCATCCATATTTATAGTTGCCCCCAGGGGTAGTGTAAAACTGCTGATCTTATTGGAGACACCACTGTTCTCTTCAACGGCAGTAATGGTCAGAGGCAGTGTGGCCCCCGAAGAGGAGGTTGAAAATGCTGTAAGCAGAGGGGTCGACATATTAGAAAGGTGGCGGAATGGTTTTGATTTACCGATGAACTTAACAATAACAGGCAGGGTTATGAAAAAGTGAATGGATAGTGCGGCCACAACAGTTCCCATATATAATCCCATTCTGGCCATCAGGTTGACCAGATCATCCTGGTCAGCCACCACCTTGGCCACAATTCCGAAAATGCCCAGCGGAGTGAACCTGATAACAAACAAGGTGATCTTCATCATGACCTCAAAAATGGCATTAAAGGCTTTGGTTAATGCCTGACGGTGGGTATCGGATATTCTGGTTATAAAGAAACCAAAAAGAACGGCAAAAAAGATGATCGACAACATGTGACCATTGGTAAAGGAGTGGAATATGTTATCAGGAATAATATTGATCAATGTCTCACCAAGGGATAATTGCTTTTCCACAAGTCCTTTGACTTCCATACTAAAGTTCAGATCGGCCCCAATGCCAGGCCTGATCAGATTCACCAGGATGAGTCCTGTAACAATGGCAAGAATGCTGGTAAAAATATAGTAACTGAAGGTTTTTAGTCCCAATCTTCCCAGGCTACTTCCAGTGCCAATATTGGTAACACCTGAAATCAAGGAGCTCAGGATCAGAGGTATGATGATCATCTTCAGCGCTCTCAGAAAAATATCACCCATCCATCCAACGGCGTTTACAGGCTTGTTATCATATGCGGCCGAAAGCAGGGCCGGCTCATATTGCTCCATTATCTCTTCAGGCAGTATTGTATTTAATTTTTTCCTGAATGCAGACTGGGATTCAAATTTTTCTCCTTCGATGGATTGTATTTTAATAACAATAGCTTCACCAACGCCTTCCTTCCTGAGCTCTTTATATGATTTTTCAGTAATCAGATATTGAGTAGAAAAAATTATACCATATACAACCGCTAATGTCAGGGCAATTAAGATCTGCCAGTGAAGTTGAATTTTTTTCATTATTATGCTTAAGAGAGAAATTAATAATAAGCAGTTTCCGAAAATAGTAAAATTATAAGGAAGAATGATGAAAGATCGCCATAGAAAATTAAAGCCCCTGAGAATTGAATACTGCGAGCGCATTCCCCGTAGCTTGCTGCGGGGTTAGCGAGCGCAATTAAAAATTTATATAAAGGATCGATGATTCCTCGCAGCTTGCTGAGGAGAGTCAATATTTCATTCATGAAAGGGAAGGAGTAAAGAAATATTAAAATTTCCGGTTTTTAAGATTTTTTCTACTAATCTGAAAATTCAGACCAATCCAACCAGGGCAGGCTTTTGCCAATAATTTTAATTCAGTTGCATCATCAAAATCAGAACTCAGAAATAAGGAAGAACAGGAGAGGGAAGAACAATTTACAAAAGTATACAACTATGTAATTTTGTCAGTAGAAATGAGATACAAATGTATTCTTCTTAGAGCAGCAATGAAGCCCGTGACTACCATTATTCATATGTTATTGATATTGTAGCATAACTAACTATAAACCAGTCATTAAAATGATTTATGTTATGCAGCAATTTAATCAATATGTTACAAATGTAATTATTTTAATGAATTTGTCGAGATATTGTGTTATAAACACCTATTTACCAGTCATTTAATACATTTATTTATAGTAAATATTCAATATATATAAGTCAGGTAATGAAATAGAGTGACCGTAATAGGGTATTCTTATCATTATATCCTTTATAAGGTCAATATATATAATGATTTAAGCAAATCAATGGAGGTTAGGTGGGATTGGATAAAAAGCTTAGATATTACATTAGAGATAAATTATTGAAGCATCGGTGGTTGATACAAATGTAACTGCGCAATTCGATATTTAGTTACAATTGTAAATACATTTATTATTACATTTGTATACACCATGGAAGAGAGAATAAATAGAATTTTGAGGCAATATAATATGAGCTCGTCACAATTTGCTGATGAGATCGGTGTACAGCGATCAAGTGTCTCACATGTACTTACCGGAAGAAACAAACCTGGATTTGATTTTATACAGAAAATCATCGGTGCTTTTCCTGATATTTCAGCAGAATGGTTAATTACTGGCATAGGATCTATGCTAAGGGAAGAGAAAGCCAGGAGTGATGAGTTATTTATCGAACAGAAAGACATTCAGGGATCTTCTGTGGAGCGTGGAACTGCTATACCTGAGCATGATATGCCTCCTGCTTCAGAGGCCGGAAAAGAGTCTGATATGATTACTTCCGAAAAAAGGAGATCTATTGAGAAAATCATTGTTATATACAACGATAAAAGCTTCGATGAGTACCATCCACAATAATATTGAGATGGTTTGTTAATATATTTGCTTCTGTTATTCTTTATAAATTCCAACTCTTGACTATCTTTAGTCGGCGGTTTTATTGCTTTATCTGGCATACATGAAAAACCTGCATTTTTTTACGAAAGAAGTTATTTCCACAGGAGCACTGTATGAGTAAGTATGTACATGATTTTAAGATAGTTGAGAACAGAAGAATCAACGATGACTATTTCGTTTTAAATGTAAAATCCCCCCAGCCCCTTCCCGACTTATTACCAGGTCAATTCGTAGAGATACGTGTCGATAATGCACCTAATACATTTTTGAGAAGACCCATTTCAATATACGACGTTGCGATTGATCGAAATCTGATCAGCATGCTGTTTCTGATAGTGGGAGAAGGGACAGCAAAGCTGGCGGAACTACACCCCGGCGATTTACTGAATATGATATATCCATTGGGAAATAGCTTTACAATACCATCGGAAGGCCCGGTATTACTGGTTGGTGGTGGTGTTGGAGTGGCCCCTCTATTATTTTTAGGTAAAGTGCTTGTTGAAAAGGGTATTACACCTGATTTCCTGCTTGGAGCCAGAAGCAGTTCACACCTGGTTGACCTGGATAAGTTTGAAAGTCTGGGTACACTTCATACAACAACGGAAGATGGATCGGCAGGGACTAAAGGTCTTGTCACCCAGCATCCGCTATTTGCTAATAAATGGAATTATCGGGCTGTCTACACCTGTGGCCCTGTGGGTATGATGAAGGCCGTTGCTGCCCTTTCGGAGGAGAAAGAAACACCCTGTGAAGCATCCCTGGAAAATACCATGGCCTGTGGTTTTGGGGCATGTTTGTGCTGCATCCAGAAAACAGTCAGGGGAAATATATGTGTTTGTACCGAAGGACCTGTATTTAATTCAAAAGATCTGATATGGTAAATCTGGAGGTAAAGATCGGCGATTTGGTTTTTAAAAATCCGGTTTCAACGGCCTCTGGCTGTTTTGGTTATGGTCCTGAATATGAGGATTTTATTGATATAGATCGACTGGGAGGGATATTCGTCAAAGGGACCACCGGCAGCCTCAGGGAAGGGAATCCCTATCCCCGCATGGCCGAGACTCCTTCTGGTATGCTGAATTCTGTTGGATTACAGAACAAGGGTGTGGATTATTTTATCAATGATATCTATCCCTCTATCAAACATTATGACACCCACATTTTTGTTAATGTTTCGGGATCCACTATCAAGGAATATGTGGAAGTTTCAGAAAAACTGAATGAACTTGATCTTCCCGGAATAGAGCTGAACATCTCATGTCCAAACGTAAAAGAAGGTGGAATGGTATTTGGAACCCATTGCCCTTCTGCCATGGAAGTCACCAAAGAAGTCAGGCAGGTCTACAAGAAGTGCCTCATTGTGAAACTTTCCCCTAATGTTACCTCAATCACTGAATTCGCTAAGGCTGTTGAAGGAGAAGGTGCCGATTCCATATCCCTGATAAATACACTCCTTGCCATAGCAATCGATTCGGAAACCCGCAAACCAATACTCGGAACTGTAACCGGGGGACTATCTGGTCCGGCAGTTAAACCCATTGCACTGCGTATGGTCTGGGAAGCATATAAAGCAGTGAAAGTCCCGATTATAGGAATGGGAGGGATAATGAATAGTGCGGATGCCATTGAATTCATGCTGGCAGGGTCAACAGCCATCCAGGTAGGTACAGCAAATTTCATTGATCCTGAAGTAACCATGAAGATAATTGATGGGATCACAGACTATTGTGAACGTCACCAGATTGACTCAGTAAGCGACCTGACAGGAGCACTCGAAGTATAGCCATATGCATTCTTTTAGACGGCTTCCTGAAATACGTCGTTTTTAATTTCAGCATCCTATTGGATTTGGCACCAGCACAGGTAAGTGAAATTCAGGTCTTTCTTTTAAAATTATTTTATCTTAACACTAAATTTCAATTAAAAGGCTTGATTAAGCGATGAAAAATATTGTTCTGTTTTTTATTAAATACTTCCTCTACTGGCTTGTTATTCAGGCATTTTTCAGGTTATTGCTGCTGGTTTTCTATCCTGGATTGGCCGGCCAGATTGGTTTTGGAGATAAACTGCTGATCTTTTATCACGGATTGTCATTGGATCTGTCCCTGGTTGGTTATATCATGGTATTACCAACACTGGCTTTGTTAATTTTTTCTGGTTTACGATCTTCCATACTGCCCTTGTTTATAAGGATCTATACGATCGTCATCCTGATCCCATTGGTCCTATTGAGCGTAACCAACATTATCCTGTATGACTACTGGAATATCCCGGTTGATAAAAGCATTTTCGATTACCTGAACACCCCGGGTGACATGCTCTCATCTATCAACACCTGGTACCTGATATTATTGCTGCTTATCTGTGCCGGCCTGGTAATCACATTTGGAGTACTGTTATTCAGGATTCTTTTCAGGAACCATTGGAATAATTACCGGCCATCGTGGCGTTATACCATTCTTTTCGGGATACTGTTGCCTGCATTAATTATTCCGATTCGTGGTGGATTTGGAATGCCCATAAATACAGGAGCAGTATTTTTTCATCCTAATTCCTTTGCCAATCATGCAGCCATTAATCCAGTGTGGAACCTGGTCTACACTCTGACAGAGGCCAAGAGCATGGATTTCAAGTTCCATGTAATGCCTGAGGACAAAGCGGATGAGATTACCGCGTATTTACATGACAGTTTTTCAGATTCCACAACGGCCCATATTAAACCAGGCGCTAATGTTATTATTATCATGCTGGAGAGTTTCAGCCAGGTTATGATCCAGCACAGGGAGGAGGGACAAGAAGTAACACCCGAATTCAACCAACTTATTCCTGAGGGGATATTCTTCAGTAATTTTTATGCAACAGGGACGATGACAGACAGGGGGCTTGGTTCAGTTATCAGTGGCTATCCGGCACTTTCAAAGACATGCATATTCCGGTATGAACGGAAATTGGAAAATCTTCCTTTTCTGACCAAAGACCTGGAATCGAATAATTACTCTTCTTTATTTGTGTATGGCGGGGATATTGATTTTGCGCATATCCGGTCATATCTGCTTACATCGGGATTTGACAGGATCCTGGCTGACAATGATTTTCCTTCAAGTATAAACCGTTCCAACTGGGGTGTTCCTGATGAATTTGTCCTCGACAGGTTATTAGATGAATGCAACCAGGCTGAACAACCCTTTTTCCATTATTGTCTCACGCTATCCAGTCACAGTCCCTTTGATGTGCCCATGGAACCTGTTTTTGAAGAATCCTCTAAAAAGATGAGTTTTTTTAATTCGGCATATTACACAGACAAATGCCTGGGTGATTTTTTCCGGAAGGCAAAATCTGCTGACTGGTGGCAAAATACTGTAATTATACTACTGGCTGATCATGGCAGCCGGATTATCAGCCAGGTTGAGTATGACAAAGCCCGTTTTCATATACCCATGTTATGGCTTGGAGGGGCTTTAACTGATCCTGGAATAGTTGTGAACAAATATGGCTCACAGGTCGATTTGCCCGGGACATTATTGAAGCAGTTAAATATAAATCAAACAGAATATAAGTTTAGTAAAGACCTGATGGATCCAACCTCCCGGTCATTTGCCCATTATAGCTTTCCGAATGGATTCGGATTTGTGAATGACAGCACCTATTATGTTTATCATTATCCCACCAGTAAGTTTCTGGATCTGAAGGAGTTTAAACTGACCCAGGATACCTTGGATGGATTAGCGTATACCCAAAGTGTAATTACCGATTTTCTGAATCGTTGACCACTTAACATTTCCATGAAAAAGATATTGTTTATTGTAAATACTATCCTGGAAGGAAAGAAAGAAGCGGGGATCGCTGCGATCGTCAACCGGGAGATTGACAAGAATAATTTTTATCCGGAAATTTTTTATTCGGAATATCCTGGTCACACTGCTGAAATTGCAAAAACCCATATCAATGATTTTGATATCATTGTGGCAGTAGGAGGGGATGGAACAGTGAACGAAGTGGCCCGGTCGATGATCCATACAGACAAGGTCCTGGCTATTGTCCCGGTTGGATCGGGGAACGGGCTGGCCAGGTCGCTGAAAATCCCGCTAAAGGTCCCGGAGGCTGTCAGGCTGATTAATGAAGTCCACATCAAGACCATCGATACGGGCACCATAAATGATCTGCCTTTTTTCCATATGGCAGGAATCGGATTTGCCGCCGAGGTGGTGCAATGTTATGCCAGCCTGGGAAATCATGGAATGGCAGTATACCTGAAGCAGGTCATCCGTACCTTTCTGAATTATAAATCCTCCGATTACAAAGTAAAAATAAACGATACTGAATACCATGATTCCTTTTTTCTGATAGACTTTGCCAACGTAAGCCAGTGGGGGTATAACGCACACATTTCTCCCGGCGCAGATCCGTTTGATGGCCAGCTGAATGTGAGTATGCTGTCGTCCTTTCCAAAAATCATCATCCCGGTTTTGGCTCTGCGTCTGTTTTTGAATAACATTCACAGGTCGCGTTATATGCAGATTAAAACCTGCACTGAGGCAAATGTTCAGAATGCAGACGAAACCTGGGGTCATATTGATGGTGATCCTGTCCGGTTTGAAGGGAATATCCGCGTTAGTATTAAGCCTGCTTCCCTGAAAATCATCTCCGGAATAAAATAAAAAAACGCCAGCAACAAGGCTGGCGCTATATGTGAACCCGCTGAGTCTCGAACTCAGGACCCCATCCTTAAAAGGGATGTGCTCTACCAACTGAGCTACGGATTCAACCTCTTAAAATCGAGGTGCAAATGTAATACCTAATAATTGTTTTCCAAAACTTTTCTTGACAAATTATAAACTGCCTGTTGGTAACTGTATTCGTGACAATAATCAAGCTAATTTTTCACCTTATAAAAAAAATGCTTACATAAATTATGCTAAACGAAAAGACATTATATTTAACATCCAGTGCATGAAGGATATTTCAATTCGCAATGAGACATGTCGATTTAAAAGATAAGGTGGTTATAATAACCGGGGGTACCTCTGGCATTGGTCTGTCCCTTGCAAAGGTGTTTGCCTCATACGGGACAAAAACTGTAATCGCATCGATTGATAAGGACTATCTCACCCCGCTGGAGGATAAATTCCATAAGGATGGCAAGGAGATATTGACAATGTATGCCGATGTTACAAAAGAAGATGATTGCAAAAAAATCATCGACCTTACAATAGAAAAATATGGCCGGATCGATATCCTGGTAAATAATGCCGGTATATCAATGCGGGCACTGTTTAAGGACCTGAAACTGGATGTGCTTAAAAAGTTGATAGATACCAATTTCTGGGGAATGGTGTATTGTACATATTATGCATTGCCACATCTGCTTGAATCAAAGGGAACTGTAGTAGGAATCTCTTCTGTTGCCGGCTATAAAGGCTTGCCGGGCCGTACCGGATATGCTGCTTCCAAATTTGCCATGGTCGGTTTTCTTGAAACTCTTCGTATTGAGCATTCATGCGATGGCCTCCATGTATTGATCGTTGCTCCGTGGTTTACACGCTCCAATATCCGCAATGCAGCCCTTGGCCCGGACGGATCCCCCCAGGGTGTTTCACCGAGAAAAGAAGAAAAAATGGTGTCTCCGGATTGGGTTGCAAGGCGGATTGTACGGGGCGTGGTGAGGAAAAGAAAGAAAATGGTCCTCACCCTGAAAGGTAAGCTATTCCTGTTAATCAATACAATATTCCCAAGTCTCATCGACCGGCTCACCTATAACGAGTTGTCAAAAGAACAGGACTCTCCACTGAAGTAAAACTAATTTTCCTGTTTTTTTTGTAATGATTGTTATGGTTGTTCGTCATCCTGTTGAAAAGATGTCGAATTTAAAAACTACAATCATGAAAAATGTAATTGCAATCTTTGTTTTAATCCTGGTTCCGGCGTTGGCCATTGCACAAAACAAGGCAGTTGATAAACTGTTCAACAAATACCAGGGAAAAGATGGTTTCACCACTGTGCTGGTAAACCAGGAAATGTTCAAATTGATTTCAAGTATGAAGACGGAAGAAGGTGATATCCCTGAGCCACTTGAAAACATTACCGGCGTGAAGATCCTTGTTCAGGAAGAAGAGGAAGGCATGGCAGGAATTAACTTCTATGATGAGTTGAAAGCGGATATGGATTTTTCAGCCTATGTCGAACTCGTTGTAGTTAAAGAGAAAGACCAGGATGTCTGGATCATTGCCAAAGAAAAGAATGGCAGTATGGAAGAACTGCTGGTTATCGTTGGCGGTGAAGAAAATGTGCTGGTATGGATCCAGGGTGAATTCACTTTTGAACAACTGGCTGAATTAGGCAAACTGGATGGTTTGGATCATTTGAACCTGCTTAACTTTGATAAGGATTGTGACCATGAATGACCGTGAATCGTGAATCGTGAGTCGGAAGAACGAAGAACAATAATGTTTGATCCCCGGGCCTAAAAGTAATATCTTTGAAGTTCAGGTTATCGCACGATCAATGGAGGCAAATGAATTCAAAATAAAAGTATTACCCTTAGGCCAGAAATTACATCGCTTTGCCAGCAGTATTATTAAAGATGTACATGAAGCAGAGGATATCGTACAGGAAATTTTTCTGAAACTCTGGAAATTAAAGGACAAATTGGAACAGATTGATAACATAGATGCGTTTGCTTTCAGAATGACCAGAAATTTATGCCTGGACAGAATCAAAGCCAAAAAGCCTCAACTGTATGACAACCCGGTTGAGGCAGGCTTTGGGGAAGAGGTCGAAGATACCCCCGATCCCGAAGAACAGGTCATAATACGTGAAACCATGAATCAGGTTCACAGTGCGATGGATCGATTGCCTGAACAGCAGAAAGCCGTCATTCACCTCCGCGATATTGAAGGATACGAATATGAAGAGATCGCCGAAATCCTTGAAATGGAAGTGAATAACATACGGGTAACGGTATCCAGGGCAAGAAAAACAATACGAGAATCTATCTCAAAAGTATACCAGCCATGGAAGATATAAAGCAGATAGAAGCACTGATAGAAAAATATTATAACGGTGAAACCAGCGTGGAGGAAGAACGCAAGCTTCAATGGTTTTTCCAGACCCAGCATGTTCCCGAGCGTTTAAAACCCGAAGCAGAGATGTTTCGTTATTACTACCTCAGGAAAAACGATGAATCGGCAGGAAACCTTAACGAAAAGCTGGGAGACCTGATTGATAAGCAGTCGCATAAAAATGTTTTATTCGGCTCTGCGAGATCATTTTACTGGATCAGCGGGGTTGCTGCCTCTGTACTTATCCTGGTCGGACTCTGGCTCGGATTCAATACAAACATTTTTAATAACCGGCAAGCCTATCAGGATACTTTTAATGATCCCCAATTGGCTTACCTTGAAACTAAAAGGATTTTATACCTGGTATCGGATAAGCTGAATGAAGGAACACGGAATTTGCAAAACCTGGATAAGCTGGATTATGGTGTGAACATGCTCAATCCTGTCTTCTCGTTTGGTCCGGGTATCCAACATCTTAATAAACTTTCGAAATTTAATGAAGCAACAGAATTAATATCAAAAAAAAATAATTAGTCATGAAAAAATTAGTAATTATTATGTTGATCGGATGCATCCTTCCAATGTTATCCTTGGCTCAGAATGCCCCGGTTGATAAATTGTTTGACAAGTATGCAGGGAAGGATGGATTCACCACTGTATACATTACGAAGTACATGTTCCAGATGTTCAAAAACACTGAGGGCATGGACTCGAAGGAGATGGATGAATTCGCAAAGGTCCTTGGAGGGCTTAACTCAATTAAGATCTTAGCCGTTGATGATGCATCTTACCTGGAGAAAGGGATCAATTTTTATGATGAGATCATGAAAGAGCTTCCCAGGGAAAAGTACAATGAGTTAATGATCGTCAAGGAGAAAGATTCCGATGTGGTCTTCCTTGCACGCGAGGAAAAGGGAGTCATTGTTGAATTGCTCCTGATCGTGAGCGGTGAAGACACATCAGATAACGTGCTTATAAGCATACAGGGTGTAATCGACCTGAAGAATATTGCCAGACTGTCAAAGGGAATGGGTATTGACGGTTTTGAAAACCTGGAAGAGCTGGAGGATAAATAAGATATGATCCGGATTGCCTGCAAAATAAGCTTCCTTGTTATTTTGGTCGTAGGAATAATCTCGTGTACCTCAAATATTTATAAAACCAGTTCATTCAAGGATATCTTTGATCATTACAGGTCGCAATCAGGAATTGTGGCCTTTAGCGTTCCACCAGCCCTTTTCAGCCTGTTACTTAACCAGGCTGATGACAATAACCTGAATGATCTCAGTGATTTGCTTAAGGATCTTTCAGCTTTTCGCATGATTGTAC